>CAMGCK010000043.1 GCA_946040795.1 uncultured Lachnospiraceae bacterium | reverse complement strand
AGACGTAAAAAGAGGCGCCATGAAAAAATCAAAATGATTTTTTCACAGCGCCTTTTTATGAGGTTGGATATGCCCCGAACCTGATAAAATGAAACGTCCCCGGTGACAACTTTTCGTTGTCGCCTTGATGTCAACTTACTTCGTCAAAAGTTCCGCAATCTGCACAGCATTGGTAGCCGCACCTTTACGGACCTGGTCACCGCAGCACCAGATGGCCAGACCGTTGTCGCAGGTCAGATCATCGCGGATACGACCGACGAATACCAGGTCCTGATCGGAAGTGTCCAGCGGCATCGGGAACTTCTTGTTGGCAAGATCGTCCACAAGAACACAGCCCGGAGCAGCAGCGATGGCCTTCTTTGCGTCTTCAACGGAGATCTTCTTTTCCGTACGGACGGTAACAGAGATGGAATGGCTTCTCATGACCGGTACACGTACACAGGTGCAGGTGACCTTCAGATCCGGCAGATGCATGATCTTGCGGCCTTCATTCTGCATCTTCATCTCTTCTGTGGTGTAATCGTCCATGGAAGGAGAACCGATGTACGGAATGACATTGTATGCGATCTGGTACGGGAATACCTTCGGCTTGTAGCTTTCGCCCTTTGCAAGCGCGTTTACTTCGTTCTCGAGTTCAACAGGGCCTGCAGCGCCGGCACCGGAGGTTGCCTGATACGTGGAAGCGATCATGGCAGTGATCGGAGAGAGCGCGTTCAGCGCGTTAACTGCAGTAACAGTGATGATGGTGGAGCAGTTCGGGTTTGCGATGATACCCTTGTTCCACTTTACATCTTCCGGATTGATTTCCGGAACGACCAGCGGAATTTCCGGATCCATGCGGAAGGCGCTGGAGTTATCAACAAATACGGCACCGGCTTCAACGATGTACGGGGCCATTTCCTTGGCAAGCGCATTGGAAGCTGCACCGAGGACGATGTCCATTCCGGCAAAGGATTCATGCTTTGCTTCTTCAATGGTCAGTTCCTCACCGCGGAAAACGACCTTCTTGCCTGCGGATCTTGCACTGGCAAGGAGCTTCAGGGACTTGACCGGGAAATTGCGCTCTTCCAGCACCTTCATCATTTCACGGCCGACGGCACCGGTAGCGCCTAAAATAGCAACATTGAATTTCTTCATAATTTTCTCCTTTTGTTTTTGTGAAAAAACAATTGCTGTACGGTCGGGATCACACTGGGTGAACGCCGGCAGCAAAGCGCCTGATGCGGTCAGGCTTTATGGTCAGGGCTTACTGTACAAAACGCTCGTACAGGGCCTGAACTGCGGTATTGAAATCCTTTTCCTTCACACCGATGATGATGTTCAGTTCTTCCGGACCCTGAGAGATCATACGGATGTTGACACCGTTTTCACCGAGTGCCTGGAAGATCTTACCGGAGGAACCGGAACGGAAGACCATCTTACGTCCGACAACAGCCACGATAGCGATGTTCTCGCTGACGTGAATATGGTCCGGTTTCATTTCCTTCTGAATGTCTGCCAGGATCTGGTAGCGTGCCGGCTCAAGCAGCTTGTTCTCAACAACGACGGAGTAGCAGTCGATGCCGGACGGTGCATAGGAAATGATGACATTGTATTTTTCAAAGATCTCCAGAATGCGTCTCAAGCTGGAGATTTCATTGGACATGCCGCTCTTTGTGATGGTGACGATGGTGAAGCCCTTCTTACCGGCAATACCGGTGATCAGGTTGCCCTTCGTCATATCCTCGTCCTCAAAGGATTCGCGGATCATGGTACCCGGGTGATCCGGATCGTTCGTATTGCGGATGTTCAGCGGGATGTTCTTTTCACGAACCGGGAAAATGGTGGCTTCATGCAGGACCTGCGCACCGATGTAGGAGAGCTCACGAAGCTCGTTATAGGTAACGCGGTTGATGGTAGCGGCATCCTTGACGATGCGGGGATCCGCCATCAGGATACCGGAAACATCGGTCCAGTTTTCGTAAACATCGGCATTTAATGCCGCAGCTGCAAGGGCACCGGTAATATCGGAACCGCCGCGGGACATGATGCGGATGTGGCCGTCCGGCATGGCGCCGTAGAAGCCCGGGATAACACACTTGGAACCGCTTGCTGCATGCGCCAGCGCTTCATAGGAGGCTTCCTGATCCACAGAACCGTCCAGCTTGAATTTGAGCCACATTTCAGCATCGATGAACTCATAGCCCAGATAAGCAGCCATCAGCTTTGCGGAGAAATATTCGCCGCGGCTGACCAGCTTGTCCTGGGAGATGCCGTTGTCCATTTCCGAGCGGAGCGCATCGAAGTCCTTTTCAAGATCCAGGGTAAGACCCAGATCGTCTCGGATGGAAAGATAGCGCTCGCGGATCATGTCGTAAATGGAATCGCAGGAAACACCGTAGGTCAGATGCGCGTGACAGAGATACAGAAGATCGGTGATCTTGTGATCCTGTGAAAAACGCTTGCCGGCAGCGGAAACGACCACGACTGTGCGGCCCGGATCCCTGTCGATGATATCCTTGACTTTTTTATACTGAGTGGCGTCTGCCATGGAGGAGCCGCCGAATTTGCATACTTTGATCATTTTTGAATATTCCCCTTACAAGGAAGCGGCAAAAATGTCGTTTCCGTTTTCTGTCTGTTTCTTTAAGTACTCATGCATTTCACTGACGCGGACGGGCTTGGTGATCACATAACCGTCGCAAACAGTCTCCGTGACGGAGGCAAGGTACTCGTCAGATGCGGCACTTCTTACGTAATAGGAGCGGAGCACATTGCTGTTGTCAATGGAAGCGTGCTTCCGGCCTTCCGTATAAAAGCCGGGATGCTGTGCCTGAATGTCCACAAGATCCTCCACAACGTTATAAGCGGTTGGGAAGCGGCCGGCACCCTGACCGGTGAAGCACTGTTCGCCGCAGTACGCGCCGCGGTACCATACCAGGTTGAAATTGGAAGGGATGGCGGCTTTGAGGTCGTCTGACGTAAGAAGCGTGGGCTCCACAACAGCGCTGATGACACCGTCCTTCATTTCTGCGGAAGCAATGAGCTTGATGGTGCGGCCCATGGAGGAAGCGTTCCGGACATCGGCTGCGGTGACGGAACGGATGCCGTAAGTGGGGATCTCATCTTCTGATGTAATAACACCGAATGCGGCATTCACGGAAATGTTCAGCTTGCGGCGAACGTCCGGACCGTCAATGTCCGCGGAAGGATCCTTTTCCGCATATCCCAGTTCCTGCGCCTTTTTCAGCGTCTCGGAGAAATCCGCGCCTTCATTTGTCATGGCGCTCATGATGAAATTCGTGGTGCCGTTCATGATGCCGCCCAGGGCTTCAATGCGGTCCACGCGGTTAGCACGTTCAATATTCACGAGCCACGGAATACTGCCGCCCACGGCTGCTGTACAGCGGAAGGAAACGTGGTTTTCTTCAGCAAGAGCGAGCAGTTCTTCATAGCAGGCTGCTACCAGGGCTTTATTTGCAGTCACGGCGTTTTTTCCGTGTTTCAGCGCGGCGGAAACAAACTCGAATGCGGGATGGACGCCGCCCATGACTTCAACAACGGTATCGATCTCCGGATCGTTTACGATGTCATCAATGGTTTCAGCAAGACGGCCTTTGATCTCGTCATCCACAACCAGTGACATGACTCTGGTTACCTTCATGTCGTTTCGCTTTTTGATGATCCGGTCTACGCCGATGCCGATGGTGCCATGTCCTAAAAGGCCGATATTCATCTTCACACACTCCTTTTTTATTCTGAGAGTAGATTTTACTTGAAAAAATTATCAATAAATAATATCATATCAGTGGTTACTTTGCAAGTTAAATGTATGAGGAGAAACATTATGAATTATAAAAGCACAAGAGGCAGCAAGGAACTTTTAAAGTCCACGGAAGCCGTTCTGCAGGGCCTTGCCCATGACGGGGGACTGTTCATGCCGGTCGCCCCGGATTACAGCGCATTTGACTGGAAAAAGCTGATGTCCATGACCACCATGGAAATGTCCGAGACCATTCTCGCGTTTTTCCTGGATGATTTTGATGATATGAAAAGCATCGTAAAGCGGGCTTATGACGGCAAGTTCGACACAGAGGAACTGACTCCGGTCGTTAAGGTCGGTGACCGTTATGTGCTGGAACTTTTCCACGGTCCCACCAGTGCTTTCAAGGATGTGGCACTGTCCGTTCTGCCGGTGCTGATGTCTGAAGCAAAGAAGGCCGTAGGGGAAGAGAAGAAGATCATGATCCTCACCGCAACCAGCGGCGATACCGGAAAAGCCGCCATGGAAGGCTTCTCCGATGTACCCGGAATCGACATTCTGGTATTCTTCCCGGACGGCGGCGTAAGCCCGGTCCAGAAGCTGCAGATGACCACTCAGAAGGGCGGAAATGTCTGCGCAACAGCCGTTAAAGGCAATTTTGATGATGCCCAGACCGGCGTGAAGAAGATTTTCAGCGAAGTGGCAAAAAACGGTCTCCCCGAGGGTACGGAAGCAGTACTTTCTTCCGCAAACTCCATCAACATCGGCCGTCTGGTTCCGCAGATCGTTTATTATTTCAAGGCCTATGCCGAACTTCTGAAGGAAGGCGCCGTCAAGGAAGGCGATCTTGTGGATTATACGGTTCCCACCGGTAATTTCGGTGACATTCTGGCCGGCTATTTTGCCAAAAAGCTGGGTCTTCCGGTCGGTACGCTGATCTGCGCGTCCAATGCCAACAACATCCTGACGGATTTCCTGAGTACCGGTGTTTACGACAAGCGCCGCGACTTCTTCAGGACCGTTTCTCCGTCCATGGACATCCTGGTCTCCAGCAATCTGGAACGCCTGCTGTATCTCATGGCGGATGAGGATGAGGCTTTTGTTGCGGATCTCATGATGAAGCTGAACACGGAAGGTATCTATACCGTTCCGGCGGATCTTCTTGCAAAGCTGAAGGCGGATTTTGCCTGCGGCTGCACGGACGATGTACAGACCAAGGCCACCATCAAGAAGGTCTGGGAAGAGAACGGTTATCTCATCGATACCCATACCGCCGTGGCATGGAACGTGGCTTCCGAATTCATGGCAGAAGCAGAAGAGAAGCGCCCGAATGTAGTTCTTTCCACTGCATCCGCATATAAGTTCCCGGCAGCAGTCGCGGACAGCATCGGCGTGGAGCTCACGGACGATGAATTTGAACTGATGGCACGCATTGAGGAAAAGACCGGAACCGCTGCCCCGAAGAACCTGAGCGGTCTTCGTGAGCGCGAGGTCCGTTTCTCCGATGTCATCGAAAAAGACGCAATGTTTGACTATGTGGTAGGTAAGATCAATGAATAAAGTCGGTGTAATGGTAGCAGTCGAAATCGACGCTGTCCTGAAAAAATACGGCACCCCCGCACGTGAAGAGGTGATGGGCGGTTTTCCCGTCCGCGTTTACGTAAATGACAGTTATGAAATGTATGTCATCCACTCCGGCGCGGGTGAATTAAGCGCGGCAGCAGCCACGCAGGTACTGATCAGCCTGTGCAGCGTGGATCTCATCGTGAACTTTGGCGTAGTGGGCGGCCTGACTCCTGAAATGGCCATGTCCAGTTCCTGCATCATCGAGCGCGTGGTTCATTACGAAATGGATACCTCCGCGGTGGACGGCTACGAAGTGGGTCGTTACGGATGCTACCCCGATGTTTTTATTCCGATCGACCGGAAGCTGGTTGAGAAAGCGCTTGAGATCGCACCGGAACTGAAGCCGGTCACCTGTGCATCCGGTGATAAGTTTGTGGCGGATCCCGCAAAGAAGAACGCGCTGCATGAACAGTTCGGCGCCGATATCTGCGAGATGGAAGCAGCAGCAGTTGCGCTGACCTGCGACCGCTGCGGCGTACCGTGTATCTTCATCAAGACCGTCAGCGATTCCATCACCGGCGGCGCGGAAGAATTCACGAAGCAGCTTGAAATCACATCCGACATCTGCATGTCCATTGCGGACCGAATCATTCAGGAGTTCTGATCAAGGAGTTGTAATGAAAGATTTTCTGAATACCGTATTCAGTGCCATCGCCTGGGTAGTGATCCTGGTACTTCTGTTCCTGGTCACCAGCGGCATTTATCAGTATTTTCTGAGTCCCAAGCCTTATAACGGCTTTCTGGGCATCGGCTATGCCGTCGTGGTATCCGGCAGCATGGAACCCAACATCCGCATCAATGACCTGATTCTCTATCAGGATCATGAAAGAGCGGATTATCAGGTGGGCGATCCCATCGTCTATGTCCGCGACGCGGGCACGCCGGATGAGATGCTCATCACGCACCGCATCGTGGAGATCAACGGAAACGATCTTGTGACACGGGGCGATGCCAATCGTATTTCCGATTCCCCCATCACCTTTGACGATGTGGTGGGACGCGTGGTCTTCCGTGTGCCGTACATCGGCGTGGCGGTGGGCTTCGTCAAGACGCCGGCAGGCATGTGGGTCGCACTGGGCTTTGTGGTCTTACTGATCATTCTGAACCTGACGATCTCCCTGCTGCAGAGTAAGAAAAGAAAACATGTGGTCCAGACGGTCATGGGCGAACAGATCATGCGTTACTGACGCTGTCTTAGCGTACCGTGCGTAAACGGACCGGAGGAATAATTTTGACTTCAGACAACAAGAATTCACAGCATTTATTTCTGGCAGGCGTCCGGGACGGTCTTCCCATTGCCCTGGGATACTTTGCAGTATCCTTTGCACTCGGCATCATGGCGAAGCAGGCCGGACTTTCGCCGTTTCAGGGCTTCCTCGCAAGCCTCCTGACCAACGCGTCTGCCGGTGAATATGCCGGCTTCATGGTGATCATGGAAAAAGCCGGTTACATGACGATGGTCATCATGACTGTCGTGGCTTCTGCGCGCTATTTCCTGATGGCATGCGCGCTTTCACAGCGTTTTGATCCCAAGATGCCTTTTGTGCATCGTCTGCTCATCGGCTTCAACCTGACCGACGAGATCTTCGGCGCGCAGATCGCGCGTCCGGGCTATGTGGCCCCCCGTTATACCTACGGATTGTTTGTTCTTCCGCTCATGGGCTGGTCCACCGGCACCATGCTGGGCATCATTATGGGCAATCTGCTTCCGGCCGGTATTGTCAGCGCGCTTTCCGTTGCGCTGTACGGTATGTTCATCGCCATCATCGTGCCGCCCGCCAAACAGAACCGTGTTGTCCTGTTCGGCGTAACGGCAAGCTTCATCATGAGCTTCCTGTTCTCCAGACTGCCGGTCGTTTCCGGTATGTCAAGCGGTACGCGCACCATCATTCTCACCATTCTCATTGCCGGCGTGCTGGCTGCGCTGTTCCCGGTGAAGGAAGAAAGCGAAGAGGAGGGTGAACATGAGTCATAACACGTTTTTGTACATTCTGATCATGGCCTTTACCACGTACCTGATCCGGGTTCTTCCGCTGACGCTGATCCGGAAAAAGATCCGGAACCGTTTTCTGCGGTCGTTTCTGTATTACGTACCGTATGTGACCCTGGCTGTCATGACCTTTCCGGCCATCATGGATGCGACCTCGTCACCCATCGCCGGTGCGGCAGCACTGATTCTGGGCATTGTCATGGCGTGGTGCGGCGCGGGGCTGTTCCCGGTTGCCGTGGCCTGCTGCGTTGTTGTATTTGTGCTGGAACTCTTTATTAAATAAGAGATTGACAAGCAGGCATGTTTGTGGCATCATAAACGGTGTATATGGTTCGATGTTATCGGATCGAATAAACAACAATTAACAGATAGAGGCGCGGTCGCTAAGAGTACCGCCGGTGTCAGAAGGCTTGCAAGGCCGCTGCCGGCAGGAAAGGAACTACCGCCGAAGGGAGCCCCTGCAAGGCTTGACCTGGGCATTCGGAGAACATCCGCATGACTGTCGCGCAAGCGAAGAGCTATGATTAATTGATGTGTTCAGAGCAGGTCTATGTGCGTGCTCTTTGTACCGTGATTGATCATGCAGCCCTTTGCGGGCTGCTTTTTTGTGGCTGTTGAGGCTATGCGAGACGTATTCATTCCGTCACGAGAGGAGAAACAAATGAACAAGAAAACTGTATTCCGCGGTGCAGCTACCGCACTTATTACACCGATTACCGAAGAAGGCATCGATTTTGAAGCATTCGGCCGGGTGATCGACTGGCAGATCGAACAGGGCATTGACGCGCTGGTCATCGCAGGCACCACCGGTGAAGGCTCCACCCTGACCGATGAAGAGCATAAGGCAGTTCTGAAGTATGCTGTGGAACGTGCAAATAAGCGCGTGCCGATCATTGCCGGTACCGGTTCCAATGATACCGATTACGCCGTTCAGCTGACGCAGGCAGCTTCCGATGCGGGATGTGACGCCATGCTGGTCGTTACTCCGTATTACAACAAGGCAACTCAGAAGGGTCTGATCAAAATGTACGAGAAGATCGCGGACTGCATGGATAAGCCGTGCATCCTTTATAATGTACCTTCCCGTACCGGCGTGAACATTGAGCCCAGGACCTATGTGGCATTAGCAGATCATCCCAATATCGTCGGCATCAAGGAAGCAAACGGCAATATCTCCAAGATCGTGGAGACCTGCGCGCTTGTAGGCGACAAGCTGGATATCTACTCCGGCAATGATGACCAGATCGTTCCGGTCCTTTCCATGGGCGGTTCCGGTGTCATTTCCGTACTGTCCAACCTGATGCCGCGTCAGACTTCCGAAATGTGCAAAAAGTTCTTTGCGGGCGATGTACAGGGCGCAGCAAAAATGCAGATGGAGTATCTGAACCTGATCAACGCGCTGTTCAGCGAAGTCAATCCGATCCCGGTCAAGGCGGCGATGGCTGCCATGGGATTCTGTGAAAACTATGTCCGCCTTCCGCTGACCACGATGGAGTCGGAGCATGAAGCTGTCCTTCTGAAGTACATGAAGGAACAGGGCCTGATTGCATAAGGAGGCGGCTGTGAAAGTTTTACTGCATGGCGCAACCGGCCGTATGGGCCGCGCTGTTATTGAAAAAGCCGCACAGGATCCGGAAATCGAGATCGTTGAAATGGTCAGCCCGGATTTCGCGGAAGAAACGGATACTAAGCATCTGTCTCTTCAGGGCTGTGTGAAGGAGGCCGATGTCTGCATCGATTTCTCCAATCACGCATCCACGGAAGCGCTGATGAACTACTGCATCGCGCATAAGCTTCCGGTCATTGTGTGTACCACCGGCCAGACGGAAGAGGAGAAGAACTGTATAGAGGAAGCTTCTAAGATCATTCCGGTGTTTTCTTCCGGCAACATGTCTCTGGGCATCGCGGTGCTGCAGGATCTTGCAAAGCGCGCGGCAGCGGCTTTCCCGGATGCGGACATCGAGATCATTGAAAAGCATCATAATCAGAAACTGGACGTTCCCAGCGGAACGGCACTGATGCTGGCATGCGCCGTTCAATCCGTACGTGAGGCGGCGGAATTTGTCATCGGCCGTCATGAAAACGGTAAGAGACGGAAGGAAGAAATCGGTATTCACTCCATCCGCATGGGCAACGAAGTGGGTACGCATGAGATCATCATCGCTTCCGGCACGGAGACCATCACCATCAAGCATGAAGCAGAGACACGCGCGCTGTTTGCCGACGGCGCGATCATCGCCGCAAAGTTCATGACAAAGCAGCCGGCGGGCCTGTATAACATGCAGGATGTGCTGTAACAGCGAAGTAAGACATTTTGACAGAATGAGGTAAATATGAACGCACAGGAAATCATTAAATTTATTGCTGAATCTGAGAAGAAGACCCCTGTAAAGCTTTACGTAAAGGAAAAGGCGCCCATTGATTTTGAAGATGCCAAGGTCTTCGGCGCAGGTGATAAGATCGTTTTTGGCGACTGGAAGAAGCTGCAGCCGATTCTGGAAGCCAATAAGGACAAGATCGAGGATATCGTGATTGAAAACGACGCGCGCAACAGCGCAGTTCCGCTCCTGGACAAGAAGACTGTGAATGCCCGCATCGAGCCGGGCGCCACGATCCGTGACATGGTGGAGATCGGCGATCGTGCCGTTATCATGATGGGCGCGGTCATCAACATCGGCGCGGTGATCGGTGAAGGTACCATGATCGACATGGGTGCAGTCCTGGGCGGACGCGCAACGGTCGGCAAGAACTGCCACATCGGCGCAGGTGCCGTACTTGCAGGCGTAGTCGAACCGGCTTCCGCAGTTCCGGTCATCATTGAGGACGATGTCCTGGTAGGCGCGAATGCCGTTGTGATCGAAGGCGTTCACGTCGGTAAGGGCGCGGTTGTTGCAGCAGGTGCTGTCGTGATCTCCGATGTTCCGGAGAACGCCGTCGTAGCAGGCTGCCCGGCACGCGTCATCAAGATGAAGGACGAGGGTACCACGCAGAAGACCGCGCTGGAAGCGGCGCTCAGAACCCTTTAACAAAAAAATGCTTGAAAGACCTGCTGTAAATGACGGACTGCCTGTGGCGAATGCGATCACGGCGCGCGGTCATGAGGGCAGGTCCTTCGGTTTTTGGAGAGCAGACATGAAAAAAACACTTCCCTTTACGCTTAATGAAGCGCGTGCGTGGAGACAGGAATATCCCACACCGTTTTATATTTACGATGAAGCCGGTATTAAGAAAACCGTGACGGACATTAATGAGGCTTTTTCCTGGAACAAGGGCTTTAAGGAGCACTTTGCGGTTAAGGCATGTCCCACACCGGCTGTTCTGCGCCTTCTTCGCTCCCTGGGCTGCGGCACGGACTGCGCGTCGCTTCCGGAGATCGAGATGAGCCTGCGGTCCGGGATCACGGGCGATTCCATCGTATTCACGGCCAATGAGGTCACCCCGGCAGAGTACCGTGCGGCATATGAAGCCGGCGCGCTGATCAATCTGGATGATCGGACTCAGACGGAAATTCTGGAAGAAGCCGGCATCGTTCCGGACACGATCTGTGCCCGTTACAATCCGGGTGAATTCCAAATCTCCAACGATATCATGGGCCATCTGTACGATTCCAAATTCGGCATGCCGAAGGAACAGCTTTTTGAGACCTTCCGTATCATGAAGGAACGCGGTACCCGTCATTTTGGTTTTCATGCCATGCTGGCCAGCTGCTCCCTCGTGGAAGATTATTATCCGATGCTGGCGCGTGAACTGTTCGGACTCGCGCTGGAGATCCGTGAGAAACTGGGCATTACCGTGGAATTCATCGACTTTGCAGGCGGTGTGGGTATTCCCTATCGTCCGGAAGAGCAGCCGGTGGACATCCGCGTTGTGGGAGAGCGTGTGCATGCGGTCTATGATGAGATCGTCCGCGCAAATGGCATGGAGATCCGCCTGATGACGGAAATGGGCCGTTTTGTCACCGGTCCTCACGGCTATCTTGTCACGAGTGTGATCGGAAAGAAGCATATTTACCGCGAATACATTGGTGTCGATGCCACGGCGGCCTGCCTGATGCGCCCTGCCATTTACGGCGCGTATCATCATGTGACCGTTCTCGGAAAAGAGGACGCGCCTGCTGCGGGAAAATTTGATGTAGTGGGCTCCCTTTGCGAAAACAACGATAAATTTGCCGTGGACCGTGAGCTTCCGGAAACGGAACGGGGCGATATCCTGGTGATCCACGACGCAGGTGCCCATGGCCATTCCATGGGATATAACTACAACGGCCGTCTGCGCTGCGCCGAGCTTCTGTTAAAGGAGGACGGTTCCGTGAAAATGATCCGCCGCGCGGAAACCATGGCCGATTATTTTGCCACCCTGGACATAGATGAGGAGTTTGTATGAGAGAACGCATGAGTGATGCGGCATTCACACTGAAGAAAAGCGCGATCCGTGAGTTTTCCGCGCTGGCCAAAGCCACGCCCGGATGTATCGCGCTGACACTCGGTGAGCCGGATTTTGATACGCCGGAGCCGGTCCGCGCGGCTGTGCAGGAGGCCTTTTTTCATCACGAGACGCATTACATTGAAAACGGCGGTGTGAAGGCCCTTCGCGAAAAGATCGCCGCTTTTGAAGAAGAAAAGCACGGACTTCATTACAGCGCGGACGAGGTCATTGTGACCGCAGGAGCCACGGAAGCCATTTACACGGCTTTCATGGGCATACTGAATCCGGGCGATGAAGTCATTATTCCTACACCGGCCTTTGTTCTGTACGGAGAGATCGTGAAGATGCTCCGCGGTGTGCCGGTGGAAGTGGATACATCAGCGGACGGATTTCAGCTGACCCGGGAAAAACTGGAAGGCGCAATCACGGAAAAGACCAAGGCCGTCATCATCAATACCCCCAACAATCCCACGGGTACCCTGTTTACGGAAGAAAGTCTGAATGCTCTTCATGACGCGGTCGCAGACCGCGGGATCTTTGTCCTCGCGGATGATGTTTACCGCGAACTCTGCTATACGGACCGCTATCACAGCTTTGCGGAATTTGAGGACCTGAGAAAACAGATCCTGGTCATCCAGAGCTTTTCCAAGCCCTATGCCATGACCGGCTGGCGCATGGGTTATCTTATGGCCGATGCTGAGATCATGGACCCGCTGCAGCTGATCCATCAGTTTACTGTGGCGTCCACGCCGGCACCGTTCCAGCGCGCCTGCATGGCAGCACTGGACTATGACCCGGCGGAGCTGAAGGAAACCTATCGGAAGAGAAGAGCGTATGTTTTATCCCGTCTTTCCGACATGGAACTGCCGGTAACGGAGCCGGAAGGCGCATTTTATGTATTTCCTTCCATTCAAGAGTTTAACATTCCTTCCGATGAGTTCTGCCGCCGAATGATCCGTGAGGCCGGACTTGCCGCAACGCCGGGCAGCTGCTTCGGCGCGGAAGGCTATATTCGTCTGACTTATTGTTACAGCGATCCGGAACTGAAGGAAGGTCTGGACCGGCTGGAACGTTTTATACACATTCTTAAGAAGCAGTAAAGGATGTCCATGAATTACAGAGAAGAGATTGAAAAGTATAAAGAAGAACTGTTTGCCATCCGCCGTCATATCCATGAAAATCCGGAGATCGGCAATGAGGAATTTGCGACCTGCGCGTACATTGAAGAGGTGCTGAAGGGCTGGGGGATACCCACCGTTCGGATTCTGGACACAGCGGTCGTCGCTAAGATCCGGGGCGGTCTTCCGGGAAAGACCGTGGGGCTTCGCGCGGACATTGACGCGCTGCCGGTGACGGAAAAGACCGGCTGTGATTTTGCGTCAAAGATCCCCGGAAAAATGCATGCCTGCGGGCACGATGTGCATACCACGGCGGCACTGGGCGCTGCACGCCTTTTGAACGCGGAAAAGGAACAGCTGAAGGGAACTGTGAAGATCTTCTTCCAGCCCAATGAAGAGTATTCCGGCGGTGCTAAGCGTATGATCGATGCGGGCTGCATGGGCGATACGGCGGCTGTTTTCGGCGCGCATGTGGATCCGAATCTGCCGGAGGGAACCATCGGCGTACGATACGGCAAATTTTATGCCTCTTCCGATGTTCTGGATGTTACGACATACGGTAAGTCGGCGCACGGCGCGACCCCGGAAAAGGGCATAAACGCGCTTTATACGATGGCTGACATTATTTTAAAGCTGGTGGAACTGCCCAAGACGGCAGCGGAGGATCACTGCGTGCTGACTATCGGCACGCTGGAGTCCGGGACCGCCTGCAACATCGTCCCCAACAAAGCGGTGGCATCCGGTATTCTGCGTGCCCTCGGACCCAAGGACCGTGCCTCCATGAAGGATGCCGCGAAGCGGGTCATCGATGAAACTGCGGAAAAATGGGGCGCCCGGGCAGAGCTTGTGATCAACAAGAGTTATGACGGCATCGTGAATCCCGAAGACGACACGGCCTTTGTGGAGGAAACGCTGAAGGGCCTTCTTGGCGATGATCATGTGGTCCGCATTCAGGATCCGCTCATGATCTCCGAGGATTTTGGCTGCTTCATCAACGCGTCCTCGGGTTCGTTTTACCACATCGGCGCCGGCTGCAGCAAACCGCTTCACAGCGATACCTTCCTTCCCACGGAGGGCGCACTTTTAACGGCGGCAGCAGCACATGCAGCGGTACTGAAGGCCTATCTTGAACGGGAATAACAGTCATTTTGCTGAAAACACGGAAAGCGGTTTCCACCGCAGACGGTATCCCGACGTTACAGGGAAGAGGAGAATACTTTTATGAAGACCATCGCACTGAAATTCGGCGGAAGCTCTCTGGCAACGGCCGCTCAGTTTGAAAAAGTACGGAACATTATTGAAAAGAATCCCGCAAGACGCTATGTGGTGGCGTCAGCTCCCGGCAAAAGAAACAGCGCCGATACCAAGGTCACGGACCTTCTGTATCTCTGCTACGAGCTTGCGGTTCTGAAAGAGAATTTTGAAAGCGCGCTCGGCAAGATCCGCGACCGTTTTCAGGATATCATCACGGAACTGAACATTTCCTTTGATCTGGATCCGGAGATCGAGATCATCCGCGCGCATCTTCAGGGAACCCCGAGCCGGGATTATCTGGCAAGCCGCGGAGAGTATCTGAATTCCAAGATTCTGGCGGCTTATCTGGGCTATGAGTTTGTGGATCCGGCAGAGTGCATCTTCTTTGCGGAAAACGGCCGTTTTAATGCGGAAAAGACCAATTATGTGCTGCGGGCGGTTCTGGAGACCAGGGAAAAGGCCGTCATCGCCGGCTTCTACGGCGTGCTTCCGGACGGAACCGTACACACCTTTACACGCGGCGGCTCCGATGTTTCCGGTGCCATTGTGGCTCGTGCCGTCCGTGCGGATGTTTATGAAAACTGGACCGATGTTTCCGGTATGCTGGTTACGGATCCCCGCATCGTCGATGATCCCAAGCCCATCAAGTACATCACCTACCGCGAGCTTCGCGAGCTGTCCTACATGGGCGCGTCCGTTCTTCATGAGGATGCGGTGTTCTCTGTACGGAAAGCCAATATTCCCATCAACATCCGCAACACGAACGCGCCGGAGGATGAGGGCACCTGGATCGTTCCCCATCAGTCCGATTACGACCAGCCCGGCATGATCACCGGCATCGCCGGAAGAAAGGGCTTCAGTTCGCTGTTTGTGGAAAAATCCATGATGAACCAGGAAGTCGGTTTTGCGGCAAAGCTGCTGCAGATCATTGCATCCTACGGCATCTCATTTGAACATGTGCCGTCCGGCATCGATACCATGTCCGTCATTGTCAATGCCACAGATCTGGACGCGCATCGCGATGAAGTCATGAAAGACATTGAAATGTCCCTGAAGCCGGATACGGTTTCTGTGGTGGACCACATTGCATTAATTGCCGTCGTCGGACACGGTATGGCACGCTCCAAGGGTCTTGCAGCCCGTATTTTTTCTGCCATCGCGAAAGCGGACATCAACATCCGCATGATCGATCAGGGCTCTTCTGAGCTGAACATCATCATCGGCGTGGATGAAGAGGATTATGAGAAAGCCATCCGTTCCATTTACGAGGAACTGAAGGACGGCATCAAGTAATTTGACTGCGTGCCTTGGAGCAGAAAACGAAAAATACTGAAAATGTCCGCTTTTTTCAATAAGGGCGGGCATTTTTTAAAATTGGTTGTGGAAAATTAACATTGCGGGCGATGACCCCGAATGCTATAATATCATGTTACAGAAAGTATTAAAAGGAGCAGCAAGATGAAAAACATTGTTGAGATCAGATGGCACGGCCGCGGCGGCCAGGGTGCCAAGACTGCAGCGCTTCTTCTGGCAGACGTGGCTTTCCAGACCGGAAAGTATGTCCAGGGATTTCCGGAGTACGGCCCGGAACGTATGGGTGCGCCCATTACCGCATATAACCGTATCAGTGAAAATGATATCCGTGTTCATTCCAACATTTATGAGCCGGACTATGTCGTTGTTGTAGATGAATCTCTTCTGGAGACCGTCGATGTTACCGCCGGTCTGAAGAAAGAGGGCGCTGTCATTGTAAATACCGAAAAGAACAAGGAAGACATCATTCCGCTTCTTGGCGGTTATGAAGGCCGTGTTTATGTCATTGATGCAAGAGCCATTTCCATTGCGGCGCTCGGACGTTATTTCCCGAACTCCCCGATGCTTGCGGCCATTGTCAATGTCAGCGGCGTCATGGACCGTGAAACGTTCATGAATGAAATGAGAGGCTCCTATGCACATAAATTTGCATCCAAGCCGGAAGTCATCGAAGGCAACATGAAAGCACTTGAGATGGCATTCGACCAGGTGCACTGACAGAAAGGATCAAGAAGGATGAAGACTGATTTTGATAAATTATCACAGAGCTGCAGCTGGAAAGATCTGACGGAAGGCATGATGATCTTTGAAGGCGGCACCACCAAGGCTTTCAAGACCGGTGAATGGACCTCCGTCAAGCCGGAATTTGCATCTGACAAGTGTGTACAGTGCCTGCTGTGTGTGCCGGTATGTCCGGACAGCGCGATCCCGGTCGTGGACGGCAAGCGCGGCGAATTTGACTACGATCACTGCAAGGGCTGCGGCATCTGCGTAAATGCCTGCCGTCCGGGCGCGATCCTGATGGAAGGAGTGAACAAATAATGGCAAAGAGAGATCGTTTATCCGGTAATGAAGCCGTTGCGGAAGCACTTCGTCAGATCAACCCCGACGTCATGCCCGCATTCCCGATCACCCCGTCCACGGAGATTCCGCAGTATTTCTCCAAGTACTGTGCGGACGGCAAGGTCGATACTGAATTTATTCCCGTAGAGTCTGAGCACTCCGCAATGTCCGCAGCCATCGGCGCGGAATCCGCAGGTGCAAGAACCGTATCCGCAACCTCATCCGCAGGTATGGCATACATGTGGGAAGAATTATATCTGGCATCCGCAAACCGCCTGCCGCTGGCACTGGCGCTTGTAAACCGTGCGCTGTCAGGCCCCATCAACATCAACTGTGACCATTCCGATTCCATGGGCGCCCGCGATGCCGGCTGGATCCAGCTTTACGCGGAAACCAATCAGGAAGCGTATGACAACATGGTTCAGGCATATCGCATTGCCGAGCATAAGGATGTCCGCCTGCCCATCATGATCTGCCAGGACGGTTTCATCACCTCCCATGCAGTACAGAACATCATGCTGATGGATGACGCAGAGGTCAAGGGCTTTGTCGGCGAATATGAGCCGGAGCATTCCCTGCTTAAGGATACCATGGCTGTGGGTCCGTATTCCGTGTCCAACTACTACATGGAAGCACGTCGTGCGCAGATGGAAGCTTTAAGAAATGCAAAGGCAGTCGTAAAGGCAGTCGGCGAGGAATTCGGCGAGCTGACCGGCAGAAAGTACGGCTGGTTTGAAGAATACTGCATGGAGGACGCGGAGGTTGCCATCGTGATCATCGGTTCTGCAGCGGGCACGGCCAAGGATGCCGTGGATCGTCTGAGAAAAGAGGGCAAGAAGGTCGGTCTCATCAAGGTCCGCATGTTCCGTCCGTTCCCGGGCACGGAGATTGCTGAAGCACTGAAGAATGTCAAGGCTGTCGGTCTCATGGACCGTACAGAATCCTTCAATGACTGCTGCGGCCCGCTGGGCGCGGAAGTCACCGCAGCACTGTTCCGTGCAAAGAAGCAGTGTGAAATGATCAACTGGGTCTATGGCCTCGGCGGACGTGATGTACGTGTGGAGGACATTGAGAAGGTCTTCGCGGATTTGTATGACGCGGTGGAAAACGGCACGAACGATACCTATCGTTATCTGGGTGTTCGAGAGTAAGGAGGCAGGAACATGGCTTATAATTTCAAAGAAGTAATGTCAAGACCCGAGCGTCTGGCTCCCGGCCACAGAATGTGTGCGGGCTGCGGCGGTACCATCGCCGTAAGAAATGTGCTCCGCGGTCTTCACGAAGGCGACAAGGCGGTCATCGGCAATGCGACCGGCTGCCTGGAAGTTTCAACCTTCACATATCCCTATGTGGCTTATGAAGACAGCTACATCCATAACGCGTTTGAAAATGCCGGTGCTACGATGGCCGGTGTTGAGGGGGCATATAACGCACTGAGAAGAAAGGGCAAGTATAACGAGAAAGAAAAGGGTCAGACCAAGTTCATCACCTTTGGCGGTGACGGCGGTACTTACGACATCGGCTTCCAGTCCCTGTCCGGGGCAATGGAAAGAAATCATGACATGGTTTATGTCTGCTACGATAACGGCGCTTACATGAACACCGGTATTCAGCGATCATCCGCTACGCCGATGTTTGCCGATACCACCACGACTCCGGTCGGTACCGAGTCCAATGGTAAGCCGCAGAACCGCAAGGATCTGGCAACCATCATCGCGGCACATGATATTCCCTATGTTGGTCAGACCACGTTCACGACTAATTTCAAGGATCTGCATACCAAGGCGGAGAAGGCCATCTACACGCCGGGTGCAGCGTTCCTGAATATCATGGCTCCGTGCCCCAGAGGCTGGCGCTATAATACGCCGGACATCATGGAGATCTGCCGTCTGGGTATTGAGACCTGCTACTGGCCGTTATTTGAAGTCATCGACGGTAAGTGGATCTTAAACTATGAACCCAAGAACAAGCTGCCGATCGAAGACTGGCTCAAGAAGCAGGGCCGTTTCAAGCATCTGTTCCAGAAGGGCAATGAGTACCTGATCGAGGCCTTCCAGAAGGAAGTTGACCGCAGATGGGAAGACCTGCTGAACAAGTGTAACTGAGTTTAAAAAGAGCTGTTCCGGAAGGTGTGCCGGATGGAAAGGGCTCTGTTCGTTTAAGAATCAACAGATATTGAAGTACCGCCCGGGGGCCTCTCGGGCGGCACTTTTGGAAAGGAACTGCATGTATCAGATCATGTCGCCGGAGCGCGCGATCGATCTCCTTGTCAAAGACGGAGACTGTATTTGCGTAAATTCCTTTGTTGGAATTGAAAATCCCGTGGAACTTCACGAGGCCATATACTGGAAATATCAGAAGACCGGATCACCCAAAAATCTGACGGTGGTCTCATCTGCGGGCTTCGGCGTGTGGAATGAGAACCGCGCAGCGGAGCGCTATATTCGCGAGGGCGCAGTCGACAAACTGATCTGCGGCCATTTCGGTGCCATGCTCAGCACAAAAAAACTGGTTCTGGAGGACCGTTTTGAAGCCTACAACCTGCCGCTGGGCTGTATTTCTCATGCCATCCGCGCGCAGGCCGGCGGTCTGCCGGGCGCTTTGTCCAAGGTCGGTCTGGATATTTTTGTGGATCCCCGCCGCGAAGGACCGGGTATCAATAATCTGTCTCACAGCGATGAGTATGTCAAACTTGTGGAAGTGGACGGAGAGGAATTCCTGTACTACAAGCTTCCAAAACTGAACGTAGCGCTGATCAAGGGTACGGCAGCAGATTACAAGGGCAATATTTCCTTTGATGATCAGTTTATGTCCGGCGACGCGCTGTCCATCTGTCAGGCAGTAAAAGCCAATCACGGAAAGGTCATTGTCCAGGTGGATTACCTTGGCAAAAATCCGGGACGTCCGCGTAATACCATTATTCCGGGATGTCTGGTGGATGCCATTGTTGTGGTGCAACCGCCGGCTCGAAACACTGCGTTTAAGGCATTGACCGGAAACTTTGACATTCCGTATGAAGAGTGGACGGATTGGAATGAGAAACTGGAACCGCTGACGGTGAAGAAGGAAAAGCCAAATGTTGCGGCCAGGATCATTGGCAAGCGTGCGGAGAGGGAACTGAAGGAAGAGGATATTGTCAACATCGGCATCGGTATTCCGGAAATGGTTGCGCAGTACGCCCGTAAGACCGGCATGCTGAATCACATCACGCTGACCGTTGAGTCCGGCGGTGTGGGTGGTCTTCCGGCAACCGGCACGCATTTCGGCGCGATGATCGGCGCGGCATCTGTTTATGATATGGCGAACCAGTTTGATCTGTACGATAACGGCGGGCTGGATATCTGTTTCATGGGCGGCCTGGAAGTGGACCGCTTCGGAAATGTCAATTCACACAGAGGGCCGGGTGCGTATGCGGGCATCGGCGGATTTGCCAATATCACCGCAAAGACGCCGACTGTGGTGTTCTGCCTGACGTTCAACACGAAGGGACTGGATGTTTCACGGAATCATAATACAGTGACCATCAATGCCGAGGGCAGTATCCCCAAGTTTGTGAATGATGTGGCCAGCATCAGTTTCTCCGCAAAGAGAGCTCTGGAAAATCATCAGCGGGTGCTGTATGTGACGGAGCGCTGTGTGTTTGAGCTTACGGGGAATGGGTTGAAGCTTGCGGAAGTGTATCCGGGTATTGATGCTAAAAAGGATATTCTGGATCAGCTGCCGTTTGAAGTGATTTATGATGGCTGATGGCGGAAGGACGGTTGACAAAATGAAACGTCCCCGACATCACCCACCGGCGTTTGAGGGACACTCCTTGCACCGCATTGGCACCTCCGGTTTGACAGGAGTCTCAACACATGGTATATTTACTATCTAAATAAATTGGAAAAGTGTGCACATATGGATCTTGGATTTTTTAAAAATAAAAAAGTACTGATCACCGGTCACACCGGATTTAAGGGCAGCTGGCTGACGGAAATCCTGCTTGATGCGGGAGCGGAAGTTACCGGCTATGCGCTGGAGCCGCCCACGGAGCCGAATCTCTTCACAGAGCTTGGGCTGAAGGAGCGCCTCGGGGAAAATCATGTGATCGGCGATGTCTGTGACCTTCCGCATCTTCTTGCGGTTTTCACAAAGGCACAGCCGGAGATCGTCATGCATCTGGCGGCGCAGCCCATTGTCCGCGTGTCCTATGAGGATCCGGTGGGCACCTACGCCTCCAATGTCATGGGCACGGTTCACCTGATGGAATGCGTGCGTCAGACGCCGTCTGTTCGTTCTGTGCTGAACGTGACCACGGACAAGGTTTATGAGAATTTTGAATGGGAGCGCGGTTACAAAGAAGACGACCGCCTGGACGGCTATGATCCTTACTCCAACTCCAAATCCTGCTCCGAACTTGTGACACATAGTTATAAAAAGTCTTTCCTGGACGCAATGGGAATTGCAGTATCCACGGCGCGTGCGGGAAATGTCATCGGCGGAGGCGACTACGCAAGAGACCGTATCATTCCGGACTGCATCCGCGCGGCGGAGAAGAAGGAGAGCATCAAGGTGCGGAATCCCTATTCCACGCGTCCGTATCAGCATGTACTGGAGCCGCTTCTTGTATATCTCATGATCGTCAAAGAACAGTATGAGAATCCGGAGCTTGCCGGTTATTACAATGTGGGACCGGACGATGTGGACTGTCTCACGACCGGGCACATCGCCGACCTGTTCTGTAAGTACTGGGGCGAGGGGCAGACCTGGGAAAACCTGTTTGCAGGCGGCCCCCATGAGGCCGGTTTTCTGAAACTGGACAATACAAAAATCAAGGAAACCTTTGGCTGGCATCCCGTCTGGAATGTGGATGAAGCGGTACGCCGCACAGTAGAGTTTGTGAAAGCGGAAAATCGTGTAGAGTGCGTGAAAATGCAGATCAAGGAGTTCTTTTCCTGACGGCCGGTCGTAATACCGGCCGGTACTGTCGTAAAACGATCACCGCTCATTAATTTAAGGAGTTAGTGTGAAAGAAAGTAGAGGACAGCCATACATGGGCGCACTTTATTAAG
>CAMGCK010000042.1 GCA_946040795.1 uncultured Lachnospiraceae bacterium | reverse complement strand
GGGCTCGGAGATGTGTATAAGAGACAGGAGGGGATACGATGGATTATGCATTTGAACAGAGCGCAAAACTCATTTGGTTAATTGGAAGCGGAGTCAGCAGTGTGATTTCACTGCTCCTGACAGCTTTCTATGTATTCGTAACGTGGAGAATTTTTGAGAAAGCCGGAGAAGCCGGATGGAAGTCTTTGATTCCTTTCTACAATAGCTGGATCCTGCACAAGATCATCTGGGGAGAAGGTGCATACATGTTCTTCAACCTCATCCCGATCTACAACATTATTTTCTACATCAGAACACAGCTTCACATGGCACGCGCGTATGGATATGAGACCGCATTCGGTGTCGGTCTGATCTTCCTGCCGCAGATCTTCCTGGCAATTATCGCTTTTGACAGTTCTGTTTATCAGGGACCGGTGCGCTGAGTCCGGAATGTGATCAGGAGAATTGAACACGTGAACAGCCCGGGACATCGGTTGATGGATCGGGGACAAGGTAAAAAAGCAGCCGCTGTTTTCAGTGATGGATACACTAAATAAAAGTCATCGGATATTTAGGGTACTTCATTGGAACGGCGGTTGCTTTTTTACCTTGTTTTGTGATATGATATGTCCGTTATTTTGTAGTCTCACGGGATCAGAACAGGACAGGTGGTATGGGAGAGCGGTCAAAGGAACAAATCTTAATAAAAACAGCCGCTCCGCTGTTAACGGCATGGTTTATGAAGAATAAACGCTTTATGCCCTGGCGGGAGGATCCCACACCGTATCATGTCTGGGTCTCCGAGATCATGCTGCAGCAGACACGCGTGGACACGGTCATGCCGTATTATGAGCGCTTTGTCACGGCTTTGCCGGATGTGCAGGCACTGGCGGATTGTGAAGAAGATCGTTTGCTGAAGTTCTGGGAAGGACTGGGCTATTATTCCCGTGTCCGGAACATGCAGAAGGCTGCACGGAAAATAGTCGATGAGAATAACGGACAGATGCCGGAGAACTTTGAGGAGCTTCGTGCGCTTCCGGGCATCGGCGATTATACCGCCGGCGCGATCGCGTCGATTGCCCTGCATCAGCCCGAACCGGTGGTGGACGGCAATGTGCTCCGCGTGATCTCAAGACTTCTCGGGGCATATGATGACATCGGCCAGCAGAGGACCAAGCAGATTTATGCCGATGACCTGAAAGCGTTTCTGTCGGAGTACAGCGGAGATCCCAGTGTGTTCAACCAGGGACTCATGGAACTGGGGGCACTGGTATGTGTGCCGAATGGCGCGCCGAAGTGCGAGGACTGCCCATGGAACGGAATCTGTACTGCGTATCTTTGCGGATCGACGGATGAGATACCGGTGAAACAAGCCAAAAAGGCACGCAAAATTGAGGAAAAGACTGTTTTTGTCATTAAAAGAGAAGAACAGGTCGGTCTGGAAAAACGCGGCGAAAAGGGACTTTTATCGGGCTTGTACGGCCTGCCTATGACGGATGGCGCATTAACGGAAGCCGAGGCAGTGGAATGGATCCGTGCGCATGGAATGGAGCCGGCGGCCATCCGGAAACTGAAAAAAGAAAAGCACGTATTTTCGCACGTGGAGTGGCACATGCGGGCCTATGCCGCGGATGTCCATGAATTGAAAGAGAACGGTGCGGCTGCGGAAGCTGAGAAGGAAGGTATTGTTTCAAATTTTGTGTTTGCCGCGCGTGACGAGCTGGAAGGAAAGTATGCTCTGCCTGCTGCATTTAAGAAGTGGGAGATCTTTTGAGGACCCGGAAAGGAGGAACATGAAAAAAATCATATTATCTGTGATCGCCGTATGCATTTTATGCGTCATGACCTCCTGCGGCGAGAGCCGGCGATCCTACCTCCGCGGAACACAGGCGTTCATGGAGGGACGGTACCGGGAAGCGCTGGAACACTATCGCCTGGCAGTTTCACAGGGTGAAAGCGGTGATGCTGTTTACCTTGACATGGCAGCAGCTGCAGCTCGTGCCGGAGAAACGGCGGAGGCTTCCGAGTACTTTCAGCAGGTGGCCGGAGACAGCACGGACAGCCGGATCCTGAAAAAGACGGGCATTTACTTTGAAGCCATCGGTGACTATAAGCAGGCACTGGAACAGTACCGCCTTTCACTGGAGGCGGCCGGAAAAAAGAAAACGGACAGTGAACTGGAAACACGCGGACTCATCGGCCGTGCGGAAATGCAGCTGGGACATTACGAGGCCGCGCTGGCAATCTATAATGAACTGATCGTTGAAGGGTATCATCCGGTAGAGCATGTGATCCTTGCGGGAACCTGTTATGTGAACATGCAGCAGATGTATGCCGCTTGTCAGTATTTTTCCCTGCTGGAAAACCGCAAGGATGTAACGGCCATTCATTTTGGAACCATCAGCAATATTCTAAGCGAAGCCGGCGATGAAGAAGATGCGGCACGCTATTTTAAGCTGGGGCAGGATCGGATCGGCAAGAAAAAGGAACCCATGACCGAGGGAGAATACTATTATTACACCGGCCGGATCGCGGAAGCGGAAAAGCTTCTGGCGGATTCGGATACCCTAAGAGGCCGCATGGTTCGTATTTCCGCTTTGATCGACAAGAAGGAATATGACGAGGCGGAAGCGGTCTGTCTGGAACTGATCCGGGACGGAGAGGATCTGCCTGCGGTGTACACGCGCTACATGAGTGTGAAGATCCTTCAGAATGATTTTGATTCCGCGCTGCAGCTTCTGACGCAGATCCGTTCGTTTGGCGACCGGAAGGCGCTGAAGGATGCGGAATGGAATGAGATCATGCTGTATGAAATGAAACTGGAATACAAGACTGCGTATGACCGGCTGCTGGAATATGAAAAGACCTACGGCTCCGATGACATGTCGGCCCGTGAGCTCCGTTTCCTTTCCGCGGTGACAAACTGAATACGCGGAGATCAAAAGTGAGACAGTCTAAGTAAAAACACAGTGTTTTTCCACGCACAGCGGATATTTATGAATCTTTACACAGAAAGTTCATTCTTTTTTTCGAACTTTCCGGTGGGAGTGAATGATTCCCTGTTATAATAAAAACGGAGGTATCCATTGGACCGATACACCGGGATCCTGACGGGAGCGGCACTATTTTCAGGTGCATTTCTTCTCTGTTCGGAATATGAAAAAAAACATGCGGTGCTTACCGAATACGATGTGACATCGGACGCGCTGCCCGCGGGCTTTGAAGGAACGCGGATCCTTTTCCTTTCCGATCTGCATAACAATCATCTGGGGAAGGAAAACGGGAAGCTGATCCGCATGATCCGGGAGGCGCAGCCGGATATGATCCTTTTTGGCGGTGACATGATCACGGCCAAGAAATGGAGCCGGTGTGACTTCAGCGGGCTGGAGGAACTTTTACGGGCTTTTGACGGGCGGATCCCCATGTATTACGGAAACGGAAATCATGAGAGCAGGATCCGTTCGGACAGGGAAACCTATCCCGGATGGTATCCGGCATTTAAGACGCTTTTGAAGACCTATCATGTGCGGCATCTCATAAATGATACTGTCATTATCGAAAAAGGAGAGGAACGCATTCGAATCTCCGGAATCGATTTTACAAAGCGCTGTTATCTGGCGGGACGGAAGCGTCCGCTGGAGGCGGATTACATTGAAAAACGGCTGGGTCCGAAGGATGGGGATTATCACATCGTTCTCGCGCATTCGCCGCTTTATCTGCAGGAATTTTCAGACTGGGGCGCGGATCTTGTCCTGTCCGGTCATTTTCACGGCGGTACCATCCGGCTTCCTTTGGGAGGCGGCGTCATGACCCCGCAGTTCCAGTTTTTCAACCCGTATTGCCGGGGATTGCATATGGAAGGGCCCACCACGCTCATTGTCAGCGGCGGTCTGGGAACGCATTCCATCAATGTCCGTATCATGAACCGCCCGGAAGCGATTCTGATCCGGCTTCATAGAAAGGAGTCTCTGTGAGCTTAGAAGTCCGTCTGGACGCCTTTGAAGGTCCCCTGGATCTTCTTCTGGCACTCATAGAAAAGAATAAAGTCGATATTTACGACATCCCCATCGCCCTCATTGCGGACCAGTACATGGAGTATGTGGAAGTGATGAAGGAGGAAAAACTGGACATTCTGTCAGATTTTCTGGTTATGGCGAGTACGCTGCTGGACATCAAGGCGCGTATGCTGCTTCCGAGAGAAGAGGACGAGAACGGCGAGGAGATCGACCCCAGAAGCGAACTGGTGGAACGCCTGATCGAGTATCAGGAATACCGCATGATGGCGGAAGAACTGAAAGCTCAGTATTCGGAGACCGAGGGTGTGTATTACAAAGGTTCCACGCTTCCCAAAGAAGTGCTGGAATATGAACCGGAACCGGATCTGGACGCGCTGCTTTCCGGCGTGACGCTTCAGAAACTGCAGGCGGCCTTTGAACTTGTGATCCGCAGGCAAGAGGAAAAGGTGGATCCCATCCGCAGCCGTTTTGGCAATATCAAACGGGATCCCGTCCGGATCTCCGATAAACTGGCGTTTCTTCTGGATTACGGCAAGGAGAAACAGAAGTTCAGTTTCAGTGAACTGTTTCAGGAACAGAAGACCCGGGCCGATGTGGTCGTCACCTTTCTGGCCTGTCTGGAACTGATCCGCTGCGGACAGATCTTTGTCAGCCAGGACGAGACCTTTGGTACCATCGATTTTGAGTGGAATGAAAACTGTGACAGAAAACTGTCAAAAGAGGATATAAAGCAATATGACTGAGTACAAGAACGAGCATCTGCATGCGGCCATTGAAGCGATCCTGTTCACCATGGGCAATGCCGTGGAAGGAGATAAGATCGCGACGGCACTTGAGATCACCGGGGAGGATCTTGAGAAAGCCGTTGATGCCATGCAGGCCAAATACGATCGCGAAGACAGCGGCATCCGGATCATCCGGCTGGACACAGCTTATCAGATGTGTACCAAAGCGGAGTATTACGAAGCACTGATCAGTATCGCATCCCAGCCCACCAAGCCGGTCATGACCAGTGCGCTTCTGGAGGTCATGTCCATTGTCGCGTACAAGCAGCCGGTCACCCGTGCGGAGATCGAGCGGATCCGCGGTGTTTCTTCAGATTATTCGGTAAACCGTCTCATTGAATTCGGACTAATTGAAGAGGCCGGAAGACTGGAAGCGCCGGGACGTCCGATCCTGTTTAAGACCACGGAGAATTTCCTGCGTCAGTTCGGTATTTCCTCCGTTATGGAGCTGCCGGAGATCAGTGACAGTACCGTGGATCAGGCCACGGAATATGCATACCGGACCGCCGGGTTTGAGATGGAAGGTCAGATGTCCTTTGACCTGAACCTGAATGAGCCGGAGATCATCGACCCTGCGGACCCTGCGGAAGAGGATGACAGCCCGCTTACCGTTGAAATATAAGGAGGAAAGACCATGAGTTTTATGTTTGCATCCGATCTTCACGGATCACTTTATTACGGTGAGAAGGTATTTGAATGCTATGAAAAGGAACAGCCGGAAAAGCTGATCCTGCTCGGCGACCTTCTGTACCACGGCGCACGCAATGATTTTCCGGAAGGCTATTCCACCAAAGGCCTGACGGCACTTCTCAATGCGCATAAGAATGACATCATCGCGGTTCGCGGAAACTGTGATTCCGAAGTGGATCAGATGGTGCTGGAATTCCCCATCATGGCGGATTACATCATGATGTATGCTGACGGCCGCCCGTTCATCATCACGCACGGTCATGTTTTTGATGAGACCCGCATGATCCCGCATACCCCGGGAACGGTTCTGGTCCATGGCCACACGCATCTGAAGATCACGGAAAAGATCGATGATTTTTATTACATCAATCCGGGTTCTGCAGCGCTTCCCAAGGATGATGAAGAGCACAGTTACATGATGTATGACAACGGTGTGTTCACCATTAAGAACTTTGACGGAAAGGTGTTGAAGACCATTACGCTGGAGTGATTGCGGTTCATGACTTGATTCACAGCGGTTTTGAGTTATGCACAGCATCATTTGAAACACATGAAAATGTGTGATTTCGGCCTTTGCACCGGAAAAAATAACAAATACAATAATAAAAACAGCATGGCTGCCCTTATAAAAGGGCGGCCATGTGTTGTTTTACGGAGAAAAGTTATACAGAAAAATTCACAAAAGTAATCCGGACTTACGGCAGGCGTGGAGGACGGAACAAAAAGAAGAATAAAGTTTTGCACAGGAAATGCACAGGGGAAACACATCATATAATGTGAAAAAACCTTGTAAATTCAAGGAAAAATGAAGGTTTGAGGAGGTGAAAATGTACGGAAAAACAGAGACATCCTGCATTGTGGGAATCGATGGTGCGCGTGTGATCGTGGAAGCGGATTACGGCGATGGACTGCCTGAATTTCAAATGGTGGGATTTGTGTCGACAGAAGTGCGTGAAGCTCGGGAACGGGTGCGGGCGGCCCTGAAAAATTCAGGTATCGTGGTACCACCCGGAAGGCTTACTGTTAATCTGAGTCCGGCGGATCTGAAAAAGCAGGGAAATTCTTTTGACCTGCCTATCGCACTTGCCATTATGATCGCACTGGGAATTCTGCCGCAGCAGGCAGTCGAGGGGTATCTTCTGATCGGGGAGCTTTCATTGGAGGGTGAGCTTCGAAGCGTGAACGGTACACTGTCCCATGTGCTGGCGGCTAAAGAGCGGGGGATGAAAGCCTGCGTTCTTCCGCGGGCCAACGCACGGGAGGGGGCGGTCCTTACCGATGTCCGGGTCTACGGATTTGAAACGCTCCGTGAAGTGATGGCGTTTCTTCTGGATCCTTCCGGAAAAGAGCCGGAGAAAGCGGAAACGGTAGAGGAACGGCCTGATGCGCGGGAACCGGACTTTTCGGAAATCCTGGGACAGGAGAGCGTCAAACGTGCGGCGGCAGTGGCATCGGCCGGGATGCACGGCTTTCTGATGATCGGTCCGCCCGGATCCGGAAAGACGCTGACAGCTAAAAGAATTCCGACCATCCTGCCGCCGCTTTCTGAGGCGGAACAGATCGAATGCTCCAAGATCCACAGTGTAGCGGGAACGCTGGACCGGGAGAGCGGTCTTGTACGGAGGCGGCCGTTCCGTTCGCCGCATCATACAGTCTCGGCAAGCGGGCTCATTGGCGGCGGGGTGATTCCACGTCCCGGTGAAATGTCCCTTGCGCATAACGGCGTTCTGTTTCTGGACGAACTCGCGGAACATAACCGCAATACGCTGGATCTTCTCAGAAATCCACTGGAGGATAAAAAAATCACGATCGCGCGGGCAAATTCCTCCTGCGTTTTTCCAACCAAGGTCATGCTGGTCTGCGCCATGAATCCGTGTAAATGCGGGTATTATCCCGGAAGTCGATGTCACTGTTCGGAGCGGGAGGTGCGACGTTATCTGTCCCACATTTCCAAACCGCTTCTGGACCGCATTGACATCACGGTCGAGGTTCCCGCTGTCCGGATGGAGGATCTGGAGAAGAAAGGAAAAACGGCATCGTCCGAAGAACTGCGCGCACTGGTGATCCGGGCGTGGGAGATTCAGAAAGCAAGGTACAGCGGACGGAAGGATGTATTCAACGCGCACCTGGAAGGGGCGGAAGTGCGGAAATACTGTGCGCTCGATGCCGAGGGACGGGAACTTCTCCGGCAGGCTTTTGATGGACTGGGATTGTCGGCGCGTGCTCATGACAGAATTCTGAAGGTGGCGAGGACCATCGCCGATATGGAAGGCGCTGAACGGATATCCACGGCCCATCTTGCGGAGGCTGTATCATACCGCAGCCTGGACCGGAAATTCTGGACGGGCTGAAAAAGAAAGGAGACGACTATGACAGAACGGGAAGCATGCTGCATTCTGCAGCACATGAATGTTTTTGACGCGCGGGAACTTGCGGTGATGATCGAAGCTGCCGGAAGTGCGGAAGAACTGCTGGCACTTGAAGGCGGCGAACTGTATAAGCTGGGAAGAACGATTGACTTTGAAAAGCAGGCGGTATTTGACGCGTGGAAAGATCACCACCTGCAGGAGGCAGCGTTTCGATACATGGAAGAAAAAGGAATCGGGTATGTGTCCTGTTGGGATCCGGAGTATCCCGTGCGATTGAATACGATCACCGATGCGCCTGTCGGACTCTTTTATCGCGGAATGCTGCCGGAAAACGGTGTGCCCGCGGCTGCAATCATCGGTGCCAGACGCTGCACGGCTTACGGAAAAGAAATGGCCCATTTTTTCGGTGCGGAGCTTGCCCGGCGCGGCGTGCAGGTGATCTCCGGCATGGCGCTCGGCGTAGATGGCTATGCGATGCGCGGAGCCCGTTCTGTGGACAGGGATACCTGGGGGGTTCTGGCAGGCGGCGTGGATCTTTGTTATCCCATGGAAAATGTGGGACTCTACCGGGATCTGACACAGGGATCCGGCGGTGTCCTTTCCGAGCGGCCGCCGCAGTATACGGGAAGGCCGTATGACTTTCCCATACGAAACCGTATTATTTCCGGACTGGTCGATGTTGTTCTGGTCATTGAAGCTGCCGTTCATTCAGGCTCGCTCATTACGGTCAATACCGCGCTGCGGGACCAACGGGAAGTTTTCGTGCTTCCGGGGCGCGTGGGCGATCACGCGTCCTCCGGCTGCAATGAACTCATCAAAAACGGCGCGCAGGTTCTGACATGTCCCGAGGATGTTCTGCAGTATCTCGGAATCTCCGTGCAGGGAGAAACACAGCATCCGGTGAAGAAGGTGCTGACAGCGGAGCAGGAGGTGGTCCTTCAGTTCATGGGAACGGACGGAACCTCTGTGGACGATCTTCTGGAACAGACCGGCTTTCCGCTCGGGGTATTGACGGAAATGCTGGTTCAGCTGGAGATCCTGGGGGAGATCAGGCGCGCGGGAATCGGCGGATACGTGAAGAATTACAGGGGCTGATCCGATGGCTTGTGCAGACACTGCGGCACTGGTTTGCGGGGCTTATATGGACAATGCAGTGCTGATCCTCGCATGGAAAGGAATCCTTCCGGGTGTGAACTTGAGGTTGTTTTTATGGTCAGTCTATGATAAAATACGCTGATACAAGGGTATTTTTGCCCTTTGAAAGGATCAGCACATGTTTAAAAAGATTTGCGGTATGATTTTTGACCGGATTCTTCCGGCAGTTTTTGTTGTTCTTGGCACACCTGCGCTTTTTTACGGCATCTGGTTCCAGACGGAAGGCTTTACGCTTTATGAAAACTTCGGTGTGGCACCGATGGATGTCTGTCTGGGCATCTGTGCACTTGGTATCGTTGTCGGCTTGTTTATCATGAATTACTTCAAAAAGCAGACCACGATCCGTGTTAAGGGAAAAGGAACGGTACACATAAAGGATCTCAAGAACATGATCCGCGGCTATCTGGTCTGTGGTTTCTTATGCTGGGGCATTCTGTGGATGGCATTCACCACGATGTATTTCTATCTTGGCATCGCCGGAATGGCGCTCTGCGTGACCTCTGTCGCATACTATCTGGTCTGGCTTTATCAGACGGAAAAGAAGGAAAAAGCGGAGAAGGAAGAGGAAAAGGCATAACATGGAAACGCGAATTCTGTCTGTGGAAAAAGACGGACTGGAAGCGGTATGTGCAGCCTGCCGTGAGGTGTTTCTTGCGGGCGGCCTCGCAGCCTTCCCCACGGAAACGGTTTACGGCCTCGGCGCGGATGGTCTTCACGGGGAAAACTCCGCAAAGATCTATGCCGCAAAAGGGCGTCCTTCCGATAACCCGCTGATCCTGCATATCGGTGAACGCGCGCAGTTGAAACCGCTTGTCACGGAAATCCCGGAAAGCGCGGAAAAACTGATGGATGCGTTCTGGCCGGGACCGCTTACCATTATTTTCAAAAAATCGGCAATCGTCCCGGAGACCACATCCGGCGGTCTGCCTACGATTGCGGTCCGTATGCCGTCACATCCTGCAGCCAATGCGATTTTGAAGACCTGCGGAATTCCAATCGCGGCTCCGTCCGCCAATCTGTCCGGCCGTCCGTCCACCACGCGCGCATCGCATGTGATCGAGGACCTGACGGGGCGTGTGGATCTGATCATTGACGGCGGTGATGTCCCGATCGGCGTGGAATCCACGATCATTGACCTGACGCAGGAAATCCCCGTGATGCTGCGCCCCGGCTACATTACGCTGGAGCAGCTCAGGGAAGTGCTTGGAGAAGTGGTTGAAGATCCGGCCATCCGGAGGGAGAGTATCATCGGCCATACGAATGAGGTGCTGCACCCCAAGGCACCGGGCATGAAATACCGTCATTACGCACCCAAGGCGCCGCTTACAATTTTCTCGGGAAGTGAAGAAAAGGTGAGAGAAAAGATCCTTTCACTCCTGGATGAAAATACGGGCGTTTTGACTGTGGACGAGCATAAGGATGCGTATCCGGAGGAACACAGAGTATCTGTCGGAAGCCTGAAGGAGCCGGAGAGCATTGCACATAATCTGTTTGACGCTCTCAGGCGTTTTGACGAGATGCAGGTAACAGCGATCCTTTCCGAGGATCTGACGGACGCGGACATCGGCGATGCCATCATGAACAGACTTTTAAAAGCGGCCGGCGGCAGCTTTGTGACACTGGAATAACCATAAAAGAGAAAACATATAAGCACGGAGGTAGGAAAAAATGCTTGCTATTGCATGTGATCACGGCGGATATGAACTGAAACTGGAGATCCTGAAACATCTGAAAGAGCGCGGGGTCAAGTACATTGACTACGGCTGCGATTCCACGGCATCGGTGGATTATCCCGTCTATGCCCGTAAAGTAACCAAGGCCATCAAGGACGGTACCTGTGAAAACGGTATCCTGATCTGCGGTACCGGTATCGGCATTTCCATCGCTGCCAATAAAGTTCCGGGCATTCGCGCAGCGCTTTGCACGGACTGCTTCTGCGCAGAGGCTACCCGTCAGCATAACGATGCCAATGTTCTCTGCATGGGCGGCCGTGTGGTCGGCCCCGGTCTTGCCATCAAGATCGTCGACACATTCCTGGACACGCCGTTCTCCAATGACGAGCGTCACATCCGCAGAATCAACCTGATCGAGGAGGACTAACTCATGTTTGAGCGCGAGGACCACATCAACTGGGATGAGTATTTCATGGGAGTTGCCATGCTTTCAGCCATGCGCTCCAAGGACCCGAACACGCAGGTTGGCGCGTGCATCGTATCGCCGACGCATCGCATCCTGTCCATGGGATACAACGGTTTTCCGAACGGAGTTCCGGATGCGGAGTTTTCCTGGGCGCGCGAGGGAGAAGACAACAAGTATTATTACACTACGCACAGTGAACTGAACGCGATCCTGAATTACCGCGGAGGCAATCTGGAGGGGGCCAAGCTTTATGTAACGCTGTTCCCTTGTTACGAATGTGCGAAGGCCATCATTCAGTCCGGCATTACGGATCTGGTCTATGCCGATGACAAGTACGCGGATACGCCCGGTGTTCGGGCATCCAAGCGCATGCTGGCACGTGCAGGCGTGCGTTTTGTGCAGTATGAAAAAACGGGACGTGAAATCGTCCTGAATCTATGATACGGGCCGCGGGCCTGTGCCGGAACAGGCGCAGATCCGCGGCTTTTTAAAACATTGACAGAAAGGAGCACAAAAGTGAAATATACTCAGAGGGTACCATCGCCCATTGGAGAACTGACGCTGGTTGCGGTGGGAAATCAACTGACGGAGATCCGCTTTGACAATGCCGGTCCGGTGAAAGGCGAGGCCGTGGAAGAGGAAACGCCGGTTCTTGCACAGACCAGACAATGGCTGGAAATCTATTTTGAGGGGCGGGATCCGGGATTTCTGCCGGATATGGCACCGGAGGGCTCGGATTTTCAGAAAAGTGTATGGAAGCATATTGCAAAGATTCCCTTTGGCAGTACGGAAACCTATGGCAGCATTGCAAAGAAAATCGCAGAGGAACGCGGGATTCCGCGTATGGCCGCACAGGCTGTCGGAGGCGCGGTCGGAGCAAATCCGATCCCTGTCATTGTGCCTTGCCATCGGGTGATGGGAAGCGGAGGGAAGATGACCGGATACGGAGGGGGCATCGACAAAAAGATGATCCTGCTCGGAATTGAAGGATGTTTTAGTTGACATTTTCCAAAAAACAGGGTAAAATTAGCATGTTGTTTTGTGTACAATGAAAACTACATAAAGGAGGTACTCCTGTGAAAACAGCATTGATCATTACGATCGTCGTAGCGGTTGTCCTGATCATCGCGGTTGGTCTTCTCATGTATTTCCTCGGTGCTGAAAAAGAAAGAAAGCTTACCAATGCCAAAATCGGAAGCGCCGAACAGAAATCCAGAGAGATCATCGATGATGCGTTAAAGACAGCTGAAGCGAAAAAGCGGGAGGCACTCTTGGAGGTCAAAGAAGAATCCTTACGTTTAAAGAATGAACTGGACAAGGAGATCCGTGAACGCAGAAGCGAAATTTCGAAGAGCGAAAAGCGGATCGCCAATAAGGAGGAAGCACTGGACCGCAAGGCTGAGACCATGGAACGCAGAGAACAGAGTCTCAGTTCAAGAGAAGAGGGCCTGAATCGTAAATACGCTGAAATCGACGAAAAACGTGCACAGATTACGCAGGAACTTGAAAGAATTTCAGGGTTAACCTCCGAACAGGCAAAAGAACACTTGCTCAGATCTGTTGAAGAAGATGTGAAAAAGGATGCAGCAAAGCTCGTGCGTGAGTTAGAACAGCAGGCACGTGATGAGGCATCCAAGAGAGCTCGCGATTATGTGGTATCGGCGATTCAGCGCTGTGCCGCAGACCACGTGGCAGAAAACACGATCACAGTCGTGCAGATTCCTTCGGACGAAATGAAAGGACGCATTATCGGACGTGAGGGACGCAACATTCGTACATTGGAAACCGCTACAGGCGTTGAACTGATCATCGATGACACACCGGATGCAGTCGTATTATCGGCGTTCGATCCGGTTCGCCGCGAGATCGCAAGAGTTGCGCTTGAAAAGCTGATCCTTGACGGGCGTATTCATCCGGCAAGAATCGAAGAAATGGTTGAAAAGGCGAAAAAAGAAGTGGACACCAAGATCCGCGATGAGGGTGAAAAGGCGCTGCAGGAAGTCGGCGTTCACGGAATTCATCCGGAACTGGTCAAACTCCTTGGCCGCATGTATTTCAGAACCAGTTATGGTCAGAATGCATTAAAGCACTCCATTGAAGTATCTCACTTATCCGGCCTTATGGCCGCTGAGCTGGGACTGGACGTGCGTATGGCAAAACGTGCCGGTCTCCTTCATGATATCGGTAAAGCCGTCGATCATGAAATGGAAGGCTCCCACATCCAGCTGGGCAGCGACTTATGTAAGAAATTTAAGGAATCTCAGATCGTTATAAATGCTGTTGAATCTCACCATGGAGACGTGGAACCCACCTCCATGATCGCATGCATCGTTCAGGCAGCGGATACAATTTCCGCAGCACGCCCCGGTGCTCGTCGCGAAACGATCGAGACCTATATCAATCGTCTTAAACAGTTAGAAGAAATCACAAATTCTTATGCAGGTGTTGAAAAGTCCTATGCGGTCCAGGCGGGCCGTGAAGTTCGGGTAATGGTAATTCCTGAAAAGGTATCCGATGCTGACATGGTCTTAATGGCCAGAAACATTTCTAAGCAGATCGAAGCGGAAATGCAGTATCCGGGCCAGATCAAGGTCAATGTCATCCGGGAATCCCGGGTAACCGATTTTGCGAAGTAACTGAATATTGCTTGGCATATAACAAAAACACAATAGGCGGAATAGAGACAAGTTCTTTATTCCGCTTTTTTGTTGCACAAGGATATTAACGGCTTCCTGCAAGGCCTTTGATCTTCGTAAGATCATGGATCACGAAGTGCGGAATGTCCTGAGCAACAGACTTGCATCTTAAATGATAAAATGGTATAATTTAACGGAATGTGACACATCATGAAAACAGTCAGGGTAGAGATCCCGGTGACACTCATGACGGATGGCTACGAAGTAGAATTGTAAAGGTGAAACAATGGAAGAATTAAAAAGAGTTGACAGGCAGCTTGTCCGCAAATGTCACGTATTTGATCTTTATGAGGATACGATCGAATTTGAGGATGGCAGACAGGCACATTGGGATTTTTTGAAGCATAACGGCGCGGCGGCAGTCGTTCCGGTTCTGGATGACGGCCGAATTCTTCTGGTGCGTCAGTTCCGGAATGCCATTGACCGTGTTTCTTTGGAGATTCCGGCTGGAAAAAAGGATACCGTGGAAGAAAGCGGCTATGACTGTGCTTACCGTGAGGTCGAGGAGGAGACGGGGTATCATTCGGACAACCTGGAACTTCTGGTGCAGCTGGTCACGGCAATAGCGTACTGCGATGAGACCATCGATGTCTACGTTGCACGGGATCTTGTAAAGACGGAGCAGCATCTGGATGAGGATGAATCCATCGATGTTCAGGCGTACACCGTCGATGAAGTGAAAAAGCTTATTTTTGACGGCACCATCCGTGATGCTAAAACGGTGGCGGCCATCATGGCATATATTGTGAAATACGAAGCATAAGGAGAGAAAAACATGACAAAGATCGATGTGATTTCAGGCTTCCTCGGTGCCGGTAAGACGACACTGATCAAGAAGCTTCTGAGCGAAGGTTTACAGAATGAAAAAGTCGTACTCATCGAGAATGAGTTCGGTGAGATCGGTATTGACGGCGGTTTCCTGAAGGAAGCCGGTGTACAGATCACGGAAATGAACAGTGGATGCATCTGCTGCTCACTGGTCGGTGATTTCGGCGATGCGCTGAAGAAGGTCATCGATGAGTATCATCCGGACCGCGTGATCATCGAGCCGTCCGGTGTCGGCAAGCTGTCCGATGTCATGGGCGCAGTTAAGGGCGTTTCCGAAGCATGCGAGCTTGAACTGAACAGCGCAACCACCGTTGCGGATGCTTCCAAAGTCAAGATCTACATGAAGAACTTCGGCGAATTCTATGATAATCAGATCGGCAACGCAGGCTGCATCGTCCTTTCCCGTTCTCAGAATGTCAGCGATGAAAAACTGCAGGCAGCAGTGGACATGCTCCGCGAGAAGAATGCGGAAGCACGTATCCTGACCACCCCGTGGGATGATCTGGCAGGCGAGCGTATTCTGGAAGTCATGGAAGCTTCTCAGGATCTGACACTGGAACTCATGGCAGCCGCCGATGCAGCCATTGAGGACGACGATGACGATTGTGACTGCGGTCATCACCATCATCACCATCATGATGAGGACGGAGAATGCGAGTGCGGTCACCATCATCACCACCACGATGATGAGGATGACGAGGACGAACACGAGCATCACCACCACGATGATGAGGATGACGAGGACGAACACGAGCATCACCACCACCACGATGATGAGGATGACGAGGACGAAGACGAACATGAGCATCACCACCACCATCATCATGATGACGACGAGGATGAACATGAGCATCACCACCACCATCATCATTATGATGAGAACGGCGTCTGCAGCTGCGGCCACCACCATCATCATGCAGATGAAGTCTTCACCAGCTGGGGCAAGGAAACTCCCAAGAAGTTTGACCGAGGCACACTGGATGCCATTCTGGAGAAGCTTTCCGAATCCAGTGAGTATGGCATGATCCTTCGTGCGAAGGGCATGGTTCCGCTTACAGACGGCAGCTGGGGCTACTTTGACCTGGTACCGGGCGAATATGAGATCCGTGAAGGCGCGGCTGATTACACCGGCCGTATCTGTGTCATCGGTTCCGAACTGAAAGAAAAAGCACTTGGAGAATTATTTGGCTTATGAGACAGGATCCTACCATTCCGGTATACCTTCTGACCGGCTTTTTAGACGGCGGAAAGACCAATTTTCTGAAATACACTCTTTCTCAGGATTATTTTAACGACGGTTCCCGCACCCTTCTCGTTCTCTGCGAGGAGGGTGAAGAGGAGTATGAGGAAAAGCTCCTGAAAAAGGCCAACACCAAAATGGTCGTCGTGGAAGATCAGAGCGAAATTACGGAGCAGTTTTTTGCGGATCTCCAGACCAAGTATCGTCCTGAACGTGTGCTCATCGAGTACAACGGCATGTGGTCTGTCAAGGACATGCTGACGCTGAACCTGCCCAAATACTGGACCTATTATCAGATCATTACGGTTCTGGACGGTCAGAACTTCACGCTGTATCTGAACAATATCAAAATGCAGGCCATCGAGCTCCTTACTAACACGGACATGGTTATTTTCAACCGCTGTGACGATGAGAACGCCATGCTTTTGTATCAGCGTACCGTCCGCAGTGTAAATCCCAAGTGCGATCTGGTATTTGAGGACAAGGAAGGCCAGGAACTGGAACCGCCGGAACCGGATCTTCCTTACAGCATCGAAGGAACGGATGTTGAGATCTCCGATGAAAACTACGGTACTTTCTACATCGACATGCAGGAGCATCCGGAGCGCTACATCGGAAAACGCATTCGTTTCCTGGTTCAGATCATGCAGGAGAAAAAATTCCCGAAGGATGTTTTTGTGGGCGGCCGCCGTGCCATGACCTGCTGTGAAGCCGATATCCGCTTCCTGCCGTATCTTTTCAAGTATGAAAAGGCAAAGTCGCTGGAAAATCGCGCCTGGGCCAATATTACGGCAACCATGGCCTGGGAGTTTTCCGATGCGTACCAGGAAGAAGGTCCGGTGTTCTACGTAAATGAAGTGAATCTGGCCAACCGTCCGGTGGACGAGCTGGTTTATTTCTGATGAGAGAAGGCTTTTGTATATGAAAAGGTATACAAGAGCCTTTCTTTGCTCGAAGCATGTTTTGATAAGTCGTATCCTTACGCATGAAAAGAAATGTTTATGCAGAAAAGAGCTGTATGAATATCTCACTGTATTATGATCATAAGCAGGAAATTCCGCTGATTCTTTCCGCAGAAGCCGGGGAAAAAGACGCTGTCACTCTGATCCGTTATCCGCATCGTGTTGAACTCTTTGTGAACGGAAAACTGATGGATGAAGAATGGCCATGCGGCCGTTTCCTGAAAATGGAAACGGAGCCGGCCCTGTTTGAAGTGGAGAGCATTATCTGTGAAGAAGAACCTGAAAAGATCCTTCCGGCCGTTACGAATGTCTTCACCGATGCGGAAGGCTGGATGCCGGAAGATCCGGTCATCCCCTGTGAGTCGGTGCCCAAGGCAGCGGTTTTCAACGGAAGTATCTTATTTACAGGCTTTAAGCGGATCGGAAACTATGCAGGGACATTGACTTTCCGGAAAGCAAAAACCGCTGAAAACGGGGAAATGCGGTTTTAAAGGTCCTTACAGGGAAGGGCAGTTTACAGTACAGAAAAGCTGCACCTAAGTATTGTTCAGCATCAAAAGAAAAGGAATTATGGAAAATGAGAAGAGACGGAAAACACGTGACCAATGTGGACCCGATGTATACCCTTGCGCCGTATTTCATGCGTGAAAGAAATGACGCCATGAATATGATCACCGTGGACATCCCGTATGACGATGTGCATCGGTATGTACTGGATCTCAGAAAGCGCGGCTATCGTGTCAGCCATATGGCAGTCATCATCGCGGCCTATGTCCGCATGATCTGCGACTACCCGGCGCTGAACCGTTTTGTCGTTAACAGCAAGATCTATGCGCGCAACGACTTTTCCATCGGCATGGTCGTTCTGAGACCGGGTGAATCCGATCCCTCCATGAGCAAGATGAAGTTCGATCTGGAATCCACGATCTTTGAAATCAATGACATCATCAATGATTATGTGGATGCCAATAACAAGGTTGACAGCAACAATGCTTCCGATGACCTGTTCCGGAAGCTGCTTTCCTGTCCGCCCCTTGTCCGCACGGGCATGGCATTCCTTCGCGGGCTGGATCACATCGGACTTTTACCAAAGGCAATCATTGACTTAAGCCCGTTCCATAACTCCATAGTCTTCACGAATCTGGCCTCCATTCGCACGAATGATATTTATCATCATGCCTACAATTTCGGAACGGTCAGCATCGTCATCTCCATGGGCAACTTGCAGGACCGCGCAGTCCGTGACAAGGGCGGTGTGGCCATGAAGCGCATGATTCCGCTTGGCATCGTCATGGATGAGCGCATTGCGTCCGGCCATGCATACGCGCTGTGTTTTGAGCGTATCCAGCATCTCATCAAATATCCGGAGGAACTGGAGAAAAGACCGGAAACCATCAAGACCGATTTTGAGTTTGAAGGGCTTTCCAGACGGTTCCGTAAGGACAAGAATAATAAGAAAGAAGAAAAGTAAGCGGCAGCATGGAAAAATACATGATCTACGCCGCGGCCATTCTGGTATTTCTGGCAGTTGTTGTGTTTTACCTGGTGACCGCGAACAAGAGAAAAAGAAGAAGACTTCTTACCAAAATACGCATGGCGTACGGTAAGCTTCCCGATCGTGAATATACCGATGTGGAGCTGAAAAAGATCCGGACGTATTTTGATAAGGTCCATGATCCAAACGGATACTTTGTGGACGATATCACCTGGAATGATCTGGACATGGATTCCATTTACATCGCCATGAATCATACATTTTCCTCCGTGGGTGAGGAAGTTCTGTATGATATTCTGAGAGAGCCGGTGTTTTCCGCGGAGATTCTTCATGAGCGCGAGCGACTCATTCGTTTCTTCATGGAGCACAAGGAGGTGCGGGAGCAGATCCTGATGGATTACGCTTCTATCGGTAGGACCCAGAAGGTTTCCCTGGTGCAGTTTCTGGAGCAGTTCAAGGAACTTCAGCTGAAGGATGCCATATCCTACTACGCGCATGTTTTTGCCATTGTGATCGCAATCGTGGTCATGATCATCGAGCCGACCCTCGGCATTCTGGCACTGATCGGCGTGGTGATCTTCAATATCGTCACGTATTTCCGTGACAAGGCCGGTATCGAGCCCTACTATGTGTCCCTGTCCGCTATGGCATACCTTGCGGAAGGCGCACTGAAGATCGCGGCACATAAGGAACCGGAGCTTTCTGCATATACGGAAGCGCTGAAAAAGGAAGTGTCGCATGTCAAGCCGCTCCTCCGTGAAATGAAATGGATCGGCAGAGGCATGCAGGTGGGAGGAAGCGGTGACCTGACCCAGATCTTCATGGATTATGTCCGTATGCTCACTCATATTGACTTCGTGCATTTTAACCGCATGGCGCGCGCAGTGCTGAATAATGAAGAGCACATCATGGAGCTGATGCGGCTTATGGGTACGCTGGAAGCCATGATTGCGGTGGGATCGTATCGTCAGACTATTCCGTTTTACTGTAAAGGGGAAATGCTGGACGAGAAGAGCACGGCGATGCACCTGAAAAACGGTTATCATCCGCTGATCAAAGCACCTGTCGCCAACTCGCTTTATGAGGACGGCCCGGTCCTGATCACAGGTTCCAATGCTTCCGGTAAATCCACGTTTCTCCGTATGACAGCGCTGGCCGCTTTGATGGCGCAGACGGTGAATACGGTCCATGCCAGTGAATATCGGGCGGGCTTTTTCCGGATTTATTCCTCCATGGCGCTGCGGGATGACATTCAGTCCAGTGAGAGCTATTATATCGTGGAGATCAAGTCCATCAAGCGGATCATGGATGCTGTGGACGGAGAATATCCGGTGCTGATGTTCGTGGATGAGGTGCTTCGCGGCACTAATACCGTGGAGCGCATAGCGGCATCGTCCCAGATTCTGAAGATCTTTGCGGAGAGGGGTGCGATGGTTTTTGCAGCCACGCATGACATTGAACTCACCCACCTTCTGGAAGACATCTTCCGTAATTATCATTTTGAAGAAGAAATTGTTGACAGGGAGGTTCGTTTTAACTATATTCTGAGGAAAGGGCGTGCAGTTTCACGAAACGCCATCAAACTTCTCTCTGTCATGGGATATGACGATGCGGTCATTGAACGGGCAGAGGCCACTGCGCAGAAATTTGTATCGGAGGGCGTATGGACACTCGAATGAAGGTGGTGCTTTACACGGACGGCGCCTGTTCGGGAAACCCCGGCCCCGGTGGATACGGAACCATTCTTCAGTATGTGAGTCCGGACGGAACGCTTCATGAACGGACTTATTCGGAGGGATTTCCGGAAACCACAAACAACCGCATGGAGATCCTGGCGGCCATCATTGGACTGGAGCATCTTGTGAAGCCCTGTGAGGTCACGCTGTATTCCGATTCCCAGTATCTGTGCAAGGCCTTTAATGAAGGCTGGATCTACGGCTGGGTCAAAGCTGATTTCCGGCGCGGAAAGAAGGATGAAGTAAAAAATATTGATCTGTGGGAGCGCTTGCTGGAGGCCATGAAGCCGCATAAGGTAACGTTTTGCTGGGTCAAAGGCCATGAGGGAAATGAAGGCAATGAACGCTGTGATAAAATGGCGGTTGCCGCCTATCAGGCCCTGTAAAAGAGAGCATTATATTATTACATATCAGGAGGATTGATTATGTACAAGAAGGTTGAAAAACCGAAGTTAAGACTCGGCTATGCACCGAACCGTCGTGACAGCTTCAGAGCGCCGCAGTATAAAGATATGAAGGCTGCTCTCGACGCTGCTACCAAGGAACTTTGCGAAGCACTTGATGTTGAACTCATCGATGCTACAAACCTGGAGTTCCCGCCTAAGACACTTCATTGGGGCAAGAAGACTTTTGAAGTTGAAGCCGACACGATGATGGTCGACTATGCTGACGCAAAGATGGTTGCTGAATACTTTAAGCAGCAGAAGATCGATGCACTGTTCATTCCGTTCTGCAACTTCGGTCAGGAAGAAGCCGTAGCAAAGCTTGCTAAGGAAATGGATGTTCCGGTCCTTATTTATGGTCCGCGTGATCCGGCTCCGATCGGCATTGAAGCTCGTCCGCTCGATATTCAGTGCGGTATGTTCGCAGCTACCAAGGTTCTTCAGCGTTACGGTGTTAAGTTCACCTACATTGAAAACTGCAATGTAGATGAAGAGCCGTTCAAGAAGGGCTTTGCGCAGTTCATCTCCACCGCTCATATTGTTAAGGCATTTAAGAATGCCCGTATTCTTCAGGTTGCTACCCGTCCGCAGCAGTTCCTGTCTGTTATGGTCAGCGAAGCTGAACTTCTTGAGAAGTTTGGTATTGAGCTTGTTCCGATCACCGGCGCACAGTTCGTTGCTACTGTTGAGCGTATTCTGGAAGAAAAGCCGGAAGAGGTTGACGCAATGGTTGCTGATATCGAGGCTGTTCTTGATATGTCCCGTCTGGAAGACAAGCGCAAAGTTGCAGCAGTTGAGCTCGGATTTATCGAACTGGCTGAGTCCTATGGATGCACCGCAATCGCAACCGACTGCTGGCATACCGTTGGCAGCGCGTTCGGATTCTCTCCGTGCTTCATCCTCGGTGACCTGAATGACCGCGGTATCCCGACTGCATGTGAAGAAGATATCCACGCTGCAATCGCTTCTCTGATGGCAGTAGCAGCTACCGGCAACAAGGCCGCTTCCTTCGTTGCTGACCTTACCATCCGTCATCCGGAAAATGATAATGCAGAGCTTCTGTGGCACTGCGGTCCGTTCGCTAAGCAGCTGAAGAAGCCTGGCGTTGACGGTTACATCGTAAAGGGTGGTCAGGGCTTCTACCAGTTAAAGAACGGCGAAATGACGACTCTTCGTTTCGATGGTCTGAACGGCAACTACTATCTGTTCGTTGGTAAGGGCGAAGCTATCGACGGCCCGTCCACCAATGGTAACTACTGCTGGCTCGAAGTTGACAACTGGGTCAAGTGGGAGAAGAAGTTCATGTACGGTCCGTACATCCATCATTTAGTAGGTGTTTACGGTGATCATGTTGAAGCACTTCGTGACGCTTGCCGTTACCTGGGCATTACTTATGATACTCCGGATTCTCCGATGTTTCTGTAATTAAATATCTTTTGATGTTTGGGCCGCGCAGTGTGTATGCACTGCGCGGTTTTTGTGATAGTGCCCCTTAATGCCTCCCTGTGCTACTGACAGTGATTTAGCCTTGAAATACCCCGGAATATATGTTATACTTTAAAAACCAATACTGTGTAATGGAGAATGACTATGAAGGGTATTATTCTTGCAGGTGGCAGCGGTACGCGTCTTTATCCGCTGACAAAGGTTACATCCAAACAGCTGCTTCCGATCTATGACAAGCCGATGATCTATTATCCGCTGTCTGTTCTGATGCAGGCAGGAATTCGTGACATCCTGATTATTTCCACACCGGATGACACGCCGCGTTTTGAAGCGCTCCTTGGCGACGGTTCTCAGTTTGGCGTACATCTGTCTTATGCGATTCAGCCGTCTCCGGATGGCTTGGCACAGGCGTTCATCATCGGTGCGGACTTTATTGGCAATGATTCAGTTGCCATGATCCTGGGCGATAACATTTTCCATGGCCATGGCCTGAAAAACCGTGTACGTAATGCAGCTGCCAAAAAGGTCGGTGCAACGGTTTTCGGTTATTATGTCGATGACCCGGAACGTTTTGGTATCGTGGAATTTGATAAAGAGGGCAAGGCGGTCTCCATTGAGGAGAAGCCGGCGCATCCCAAGAGCAATTACTGTGTGACCGGTCTTTATTTCTATGACAATAAGGTCGTGGAATACGCAAAGAACCTGAAGCCGTCTGCGCGCGGTGAACTGGAGATCACGGATCTGAACCGGATCTATCTGGAAAACGGCGAACTGAATGTGGAACTTCTGGGGCAGGGCTTCACCTGGCTGGATACCGGTACACATGAGTCTCTGGTCGATGCGACGAACTTTGTTAAGACCATTGAAACCCATCAGCATCGTAAGATTGCCTGCATTGAGGAAATTGCGTACTCCAATGGGTGGATGTCCAGAGAACAGCTGGAAACCATTTATGAGATTCATAAAAAGAATCAGTATGGGGCGTATCTGAAGGATATACTGGATGGGAAATACATTGATAAGTAATGAGTCAAAGTGATGCGTGCTCATGCTTGCATGAGCGCACGTATTACTTTGACGAATACAGACAATGAGCAATGTAGTGCGACAGCACGGAATTGCGAATTGTCGGGGAACGCGAGAGTGCGAAGCACGGAGCGGTCCGCTTATCAGTAAAGCAGCCGGAAACTTTTCGGGGAACGCGAGAGTGCGAAGCACGGAGCGGTCCGCTTATCAGTAAAGCAGCC
>CAMGCK010000041.1 GCA_946040795.1 uncultured Lachnospiraceae bacterium | reverse complement strand
CGAATGGCAGAACAGCAATCCATAACCGAATGGCAGAACAGCAATCCATAACCGAGTGGCAGGACAGCAATCCATAACCGAATGGCAGAACAACCTTTCATATCCGAACATGTCAGAACAGCATAAATCCGGAAATGACAGAATGGAAAAAATATGTTACACTACAGTATAAGGATGGTGAGTCGTATCATACCGCGATCCGTCTCTGCATTTCGTTTCACCCTCCCCGGCATTTTACATGCATCAGTCTATACATTTATTCACATCAGCATTCACTTGAACAGACAATTCTTATTACACCCAACAGGAGGCAGCATGTCCAAATTTCAGATCCATGATTCTTTTATTCAAAAACTGTATGAACGGGAATTGCTATTAAAAAAGGTCATTCGAAACAGAAATAAGAACCTGATCAAAAAGCATCCGGGATCCTTGCATGTGATTCCACACGGAAAAGGATATCAGTATTATTACCGGAAGACCAAACAGGAACGAAGTGGAACATACATACCTAAAAGCAAACTAAAACTCGCCAAAAATCTTGCGCAGCAGGAGTACGATATGCTTCTGGTCAAGGCGGCGGAAACAGAACTGAAAGCCCTTGAAAAACTGAAAGACATGACTGAAAAACAGAGTGTTGAGTTTGTTTATGACAAACTGAATAAGGGCAAGCAGCTTCTTATTGCGGAGTTGTATCCGAGCGATGAGGACTACGTTTCCGAATTTCTCAGCATTCAATATGAGCCCAAGGGATTTCATTCTTACGCACAGGAGCATTACAGCCTCAAAGGTCTGCGTGTGCGCTCCAAGTCGGAGGCATTGATCGCCGGACTTCTGGATGAACTGGGTATCCCGTATCATTATGAGATGCCGCTGACACTTGACAACGGAAGAACCGTTTATCCGGATTTTACGATCCTTGACATGACACAAAGGCAAGTGCTTTATCTGGAACATCTTGGATTGATTGATGATGAAGAATATCGGGACAAAGCGCTTCGCAAAATAAAAGCATATGAGGATTCCGGCTATTTTCTTGGAGATCGTCTGCTCATCACCATGGAAAGTGCCGGAGTCCCCTTTGAAATAACACAGCTTGAGAAACGTCTGCGGCATCTTCTGTTCACAGATGTGTGATGATATGCCTGTATCCCGCAAAAAATTAACGGAGCAGCATCTTTACGGTAGAAAACGGATGCAATTCCTGATAAAATGGTGTACATTGGATATATGAAGTCAGCAAAACTGACATATAACGGAAAAAATATCAAAAATATGAAGGAGAATCCTATGAACGAACTTTTATACGGCGCTGCCTATTATGACGAGTACATGCCGTATGACCGTCTGGATAAGGACGTTGAAATGCTGAAAAAGGCCGGTATGAACGTGGTGCGTATCGCGGAGTCCACCTGGTCCACCATGGAGCCGTCCGATGGTGTCTTTGACTTCCATCACATTGACCGTGTGCTGGACGCAATGTACAAAGCCGGCATACATGTCATCGTCGGAACACCGACCTACGCGGTGCCGGCATGGATGGTCCGCAAGCATCCGGACATTCTGGCGGAGACCCGGAAGGGTGCTGGCGTGTACGGACATCGTCAGATCATGGACATCACGAATGAGCATTACCTGTTCTACGCGGAGCGTGCCATTCGGAAGCTGATGGAACATGTGAAGGATCATCCGGCCATCATCGGCTACCAGCTGGACAATGAAACCAAGCACTACGACACCTGCGGCCCCAAGGTCCAGGCCCGTTTCACGGAGTGGCTGAAGGAAAAGTTCCATAATGATACAGAAGAAATGAATAAGGCCTTTGGTTTCAACTACTGGTCCAATGCCATCCACGACTGGAAGGATGTTCCGGATGTCCGCGGAACCATCAACGGTTCCTTCTGGGGCGAGTACGAGAAGTTCCGCCGCATGCTGGTCACCGAATTTTTGAAGTGGCAGAGCGGCATCGTCCGGGAATACATCAAACCGGACCAGTTCATCACTCACAACTTTGACTTTGGATGGAAGGGCTATTCCTACGGCGTTCAGCCGGATGTGAATCATTTCACCGCGGCCGATGCTCTTACCGTGGCCGGCTGTGACATCTATCATCCGTCTCAGGACCATCTGACCGGCATGGAGATCGCCTTTGGCGGCGCGCTGAACTATGGCCTTAAAAAGAACAACTACCTGATCCTGGAAACGGAAGCACAGGGCTTTGCCGGCTGGACACCCTATGACGGACAGCTTCGCCTGCTGGCATTTTCACACCTGGGCAGCGGCGCGGACATGGTGGAATACTGGCACTGGCATTCCATCCACAACGCCTGTGAAACCTATTGGAAGGGTGTTCTTAGCCACGATTTTTCCGAAAATCATGTATATAAGGAAGCAGCCACTGTCGGCGCGGATTTCAAGCGTCTTAGCAAGCATCTGCTTCATCTGAAGAAGAACAACAAGGTCGCAGTCATGGTGAACAACGAGTCGCTGACCGGTCTGGAATTCTTCTATAATACAGGCGGTTATGTTCATTACAACGAGGCGATCATGGAGACTTACCGCGCGCTGTATGAAATGAACGCGGAAGCCGATGTCATCACCTCCGAGACCGAGGATCTTTCCTCTTATAAGGTCATTGTTTTACCGGCGATGTACTGCGCGTCAGAGGATGTTCTGAAGCGTCTGAAGCAGTTTGCGGCAGAGGGCGGTACGCTGATCGGCACCTTTAAGACCGCTTTCACGGATGAAAACGTTCAGGTTTACAGTGATACCCAGCCGCACATCCTGCACGACGTCTTCGGTATTCAGTACAACCAGTTCTCCATCGCGGAAGACATGGAAGTATATGCTCCCGCAAGCTCGCTGAAGAACACGCTGGAACAGGTTCCTTCCGTGGATCCGCAGACGGCGGTGAACGGTTTCTTCGAGTGCGTGGAGACCTGCGGCGCGGAGACGATCCTGTCCTATGTGCATGACAACTGGAGCCAGTACGCAGCAGCAACAAGAAATGATTATGAAAAGGGACACGGATGGTACATCGGCTGTATGCTGCCGAAGGAGATTCTGAAGAGCGTCCTGCAAGCTGCACTTACCGAAGCAGGCGTAGAAACATGCACAGTTTCCGCAGGCTTCCCGGTCATCGTCAAGACCGGTGTGAACCCGGCCGGAAAGAAGATCGTATACGTATACAACTATTCCGGAAGACCGCAGTTTGCCAAGGTGCCGGAGGGCCGCTGGACGGAACTTCTTGAAGAAAAGGAACTCACCGGCGGGGATGACATCCGACTGGACAAGTGGGGCTTCGTGATCCTGGAAGAAAAGTGACACCGGGGACGTTTCATTTTGTCAACTTTTGTGGGACAGAGGGAAACGTCCCCATTGACCCTGGGACAGAGGGAAACGTCCCCGTTGACCCACCGAGTGGGACAGAGTGAACAAGTAAACGAGAGAGGTAATCAATGAAAAGTGAATGGAATCTGGAGGTCATGTACAAAGGCCTCGATGACCCGGCTTATGCAGCCGATGTAAAGAAACTGGAGGAGGCAGCAGCGGCTCTTCATGAGGTCGTTGAAAAAGCACCGGAGATGAATGAAAAAGACCGTGTCGAAGCAATTCTCACGGCGCAGGAGAACATGCTCAGTCTGTCGGAAAAGGTCGGCCTGTATGTGGGTCTCCGTCAGTCCGTTGAAGCTGAAAACGGTCAGCTGATGGCTGAAATGAACAAGCTCATGATGATCCAGGCCGGCGCAGCGGCCGATGACACCGCCGCCAAACAGCTCCTCGGCGCCACTCGGGACGTGGACGCTTTGGCCGCAGAGAGCGAACTCATCGCCGCATACAAAGCCCGCATCCTGGACGCCAAAGAAGAGTGCGCACACCTTCTTTCCAGTGAAGTTGAGGCCATGATCTCCGCCATGGACATGACCGGCGGCGGAGCCTGGGGACGCCTGCAGTCCTTCCTGACCTCTACCGTGAAGGTCGATTACAAGGGCGGCCAGGTCACCCTTTCCGAGATCCGCAACCTGGCATATTCCGCAGACAAAGAGGAGCGTGCGGCTGCTTATGACGCAGAGATCAAAGCCTATGCCAAGATCCGTGACGGCATCGCATTTGCCATCAACAACATCAAAAACCAGGTCACCATGCTTTCCGCAAAGCGCGGCTATACTTCTCCGCTTGAAATGACCTTACAGGAATCCAAGATGACCCGCGCGACGCTGGATGCCATGCTGAGCGCCATTCAGGACTATCTGCCCGCATTCCGCAAATATCTTCGCAAGAAGGGCGAGATGCTCGGCAGCACGAACGGTCTTAAGTTCTATGATCTGTTTGCCCCCCTCGGTGCTGCGGACAAGGTCTATTCCCTGGAGGATGCCCGCGAGACACTGGTGAATGTCTTCAATTCCTTTACCCCGGAAATGGGCAGCATGATGGCGGAAGCCTTCGATAATGAATGGATCGACTTCTACCCGAGAAACGGCAAGGAGGGCGGCGCGTTCTGTGCAGGCGTTTCCTGGCTGAAGCAGAGCCGCATTCTGACAAACTATGACGGTACCTTCGGCGCGGTCGATACCCTTGCCCATGAGCTGGGCCATGCATTCCACAATCAGCAGACGCAGAATGAACGCCCGATGAACATGGACTACGCAATGCCGGTTGCCGAGACCGCTTCCACCTTCAACGAAGTCTTCCTGGGCTCCTATGCCATGAAGAACGCATCTACCCGTGAGGAGCGCCTGGCACTTCTGGAGAGCGACCTTCGCGAGAAGACCCAGTGCGTCGTGGACATCTACTCCCGTTATCTGTTTGAAACTTCCGTCTTTGAACAGGCACAGGAGCGCTTCCTGATGGCCGATGACCTCTGCGCCCTCATGCAGGACGCACAGGACAAGGCATACGGCGACGGCCTGGATCCCGAGTTCCGTCACCCCTACATGTGGGCCTGCAAGAGTCACTATTATTCTTCCGGCCTGTCCTTCTACAACTTCCCCTACGCATTCGGCAACCTGTTTGCACAGGGACTGTACGCGCTGTACTTGAAGGAGGGCGATGCTTTTGTCCCGAAGTACAAGGAAATGCTTCGCACGACCGGCGTCCATACCATTGAAGAGGACGGCGCGATGCTGGGCATCGACCTTACCAAGAAGGAATTCTGGGAGGAATCCTTAAAGTCCATCGCAGCGGAAATTGAAGAATTCTGCGCACTGTGACAATTTACAGTGCTTTAATGATCGCGTCCAGGAACTCATCGTACTCCGTGATGGCCGGGAACTGCGGATAGGCTTCCTTAATGGCATCAGTCGTGCGGAACAGGAAACCGGCCTTGCTGGCCTGGATCATTTCAAGATCGTTGAAGGAATCCCCGGCGGCGATGGTATCGAGTCCCATGGCCTGCAGTCCCTTTACGGAAGTCAGCTTGGTATGCTCGCAGCGCATGGTATAGTCCACAACTTCACCATTTTCACCGATGACCAGACTGTTGCAGAAAATGGTGGGCAGGCCGAGCTTTTTAATGAGCGGCATGGCGAACTCTTCAAAGGTATCGCTGAGTACGATGACCTGCGCGTACTCGCGGAGCTTATCCAGAAACTCGCGGGCGCCCGGAAGCGGGTCGATGGTGGAAATGACATCCTGGATCTCCTTAAGACCCAGTCCGTGTTCCTTTAAAATATTGATGCGGTACTTCATCAGTTTATCATAATCCGGCTCTTCACGAGTCGTGCGGCGAAGCTCCGGGATTCCCGTGGCTTCGGAAAAAGCGATCCAGATCTCCGGGGTCAGAACCCCCTCCATATCCAGGCATACAACGTTCATGTGCAGACCTCCAAAATGTATTGGAAGTATTTTAATACAACGTTTACGGTTTGTAAATAAAGAATCCCAAAGGGTGGGGGAGACGGCTTGAAGGCGGCAGCTGAATACAATTCTCCGTTGGGATCATACTTTACAAAAAATGCCGGATTTGTTATAGTGAAAGCAATATTATATGATGATGAAGAGGCGTAAATAAGCAGCGGAGATCGTTGTCTGTGCTGCATTGAAAAGTAATATCATCATAGGAGATCGGAGATTTGTTTTATGGCAGAATCAAGACTGATCGGTTCTTATCCGGTCATTGGCATCCGCCCGGTCATCGACGGCCGCCGCGGTCCGTTAAAAGTACGTGAGGGTCTGGAAGATCAGACCATGAACATGGCATTTGCCGCTAAGAAACTTCTGGAAGAGAACATCCGCTATTCAAATGGCGAGCCGGTGCAGGTCATCATTGCCGATACGACCATCGGCCGTGTAGCTGAGGCTGCCGCATGCGCGGACAAGTTCCGTCATGCCGGTGTGGACATCACGCTGACAGTTACCCCCTGCTGGTGCTACGGTTCCGAGACCATGGATACCGACCCGATGACCATTAAGGCCGTCTGGGGCTTCAACGGTACCGAGCGCCCGGGCGCTGTCTATCTGGCGTCTGTGCTGGCTTCTCACAATCAGAAGGGCCTGCCGGCGTTCGGCATTTACGGCCATGATGTCTGTGAGGTGGATGAGAAGGAAATTCCGGCCGATGTTGCGGAAAAGATCCTTCGTTTTGGCCGCGCTGCGGTAGCCGCTGCCACGATGCGCGGTAAGTCCTACCTGCAGATCGGTTCCGTCTGCATGGGCATTGGCGGCTCCATCATTGACCAGAGCTTCATGGAAGAATATCTGGGCATGCGTGTGGAATCCATCGATGAAGTGGAGATCCTCCGCCGCATGGAACAGGGCATTTACGATGAAGAAGAATACAAAAAGGCCTACGAATGGACCATGGAAAAGTGCAAGGAAGGCTTCGACAAGAATCCGGAAGATCTGACACACACCCGTGAAGTCAAGGATAAGGACTGGAAATTCGTCGTGAAGATGGCCTGCATTATCAAGGATCTCATGAACGGCAACAAGAATCTGCCGGAAGGAAGAGAAGAGGAGATGGCGGGACACAATGCCATCGCCGCAGGCTTCCAGGGACAGCGTCAGTGGACGGACTACTATCCGAACTGCGACTTTGGCGAAGCCATTTTAAATACGACCTTTGACTGGAACGGCGCGCGTGAGCCCTATATTCTGGCAACGGAAAACGATACCCTGAACGGTATCAGCATGCTGTTCATGAAGCTTCTGACAAACCGGGCGCAGATGTTCTCCGACGTTCGCACCTGCTGGTCCGCGGAATCTTTAAAGAAGGCCGCAAACTATGAGCTGGAAGGCCATGCCAAGGAAGCAGGCGGATTCATTCACCTGATCAATTCCGGTGCGACCGCGCTGGATGCGACCGGCAAGGCATTGGATGAAAACGGTCAGCCGGTCATGAAGGAGTGGTACAACGTAACGGAAGAGGATCAGGAGAAGATGCTTGCTGCAACGACCTGGAACTATGCCGATCTGGGTTATTTCCGCGGCGGCGGTTACTCCAGCCGCTTTGTAACGGATGCTGAAATGCCCGTTACCATGATCCGTCTGAATATGGTCAAGAATCTGGGACCGGTCCTTCAGATCGCGGAAGGCTGGACGGTCAAGCTGCCGGAAGATGTCAATGATATTCTCTGGAAGCGTACGGATTACACCTGGCCGTGCACCTGGTTCACTCCCAGAATCACCGGCAAGGGCCCGTTCACGAGCGCATACGATGTCATGAACAACTGGGGCGCAAACCACGGCGCAATTTCTTACGGTCATATCGGTGCCGATGTCATCACCCTGGCATCCATGCTCCGTATTCCGGTCTGCATGCACAATGTGCCGGAAGATAAGATCTTCCGTCCGACCGCATGGAATGCATTCGGCATGGATAAGGAAGGTCAGGACTATCGTGCATGCGACGCATACGGTCCGCTCTATAAAACCATTCGGTGATTTTGATACGGACGGCTTCATCAGAAAAAAACGATCACCGCTTACTAACAGTCGTTCGCTATAGATCGTTTTCTTCTGTTGAAGCCTGTGCATGAATAAAACAATGGCGAATGGATTGATCTCGCCGACATAATGACAGCAGGAGATTTACAATGTGGAATGATTTTAATACCGACACGATGAGCGGCATGATCGCCGAGACCATCATGATGGAAGGTCACGACGGCAAGTCCATCCACGCTTATTATTCCCGCCCGACGGGCGATGGAAATTTCCCGGGCATCGTCCTGATTCCGCACATGCCGGGCTGGGACGAGTGGTGCCGTGAAACCGCAAGACGTTTCACCGAGCACGGCTACAGCGTTCTGTGCCCGAACATTTACGAAGATTTTGGCCACGGCAAACCGCAGGAGGTCTCTACCCGCATGCGTGAAGCCGGCATGGTTCACGACGATTCCGTCATGGGTGATGTGGCAGGTTCCTTAAGTTTCCTGAAGAATCAGGGCAATGCAAACGGCAAGGTCGGCGTCATCGGCATGTGTTCCGGTGGACGTCACGCATTCCTCGCAGCCTGCGAAATGGAATTTGACGCCTGCGTGGACTGCTGGGGCGGCGGTGTGATCCAGGAAGAGACGAACGAAGCGCGTCCGGTATCCCCCATCGACAAAGCAGCCGATTTAAGCTGTCCGATCCTCGGTATCTTCGGAAACGATGACTTCAACCCGAATGTCGATCAGGTTAACAAGACGGAGGAAATCCTGAAGGAACTTGGCAAGGATTACGAATTCCACCGCTATGAAGGCGCGGGACACGGCATCTGGTATTACCATACGCCGATGTATCGCCAGGAGGCGGCAATGGATTCCTGGGAGAAGGCGTATGACTTCTTCGAGAAGCATTTACGTGTATGATGGGCGGCACTTCGGTAAAAAGTGAAAATCATTCACAGGACAGGACCGAGGGCATGTCTGCCGGTTTGTCCTGCGGGACGAAGAAGACGGGTTTTGTCGTTATGGCAAAGCCCGTCGGTTCCGTTTGCAACCTGCGATGCCGGTACTGCTATTATCTGGATGCGGGTGAGCGCCGCGGCGAAGCGCCTGTAGAAGGGCGGAAGATCATGTCCGATGAAGTTCTGGAGGTTTTTATCCGCCAGTACTTTGAGGACAATCCCGGACCGGCGGTCCAGTTCAACTGGCACGGCGGTGAACCCACGCTTGCAGGACTTGATTTTTACAGAAAAGCAGTCGAACTGCAGAAAAAGTATTGTCCGGAGGGCTGGGAGTTCTGGAACAACATTCAGACAAACGGCCTGCTTCTGGACGAGGAATGGTGCGCTTTTCTTGCGGAAAACCGGTTTGACATCGGACTCAGCATTGACGGAACGGAAGTGATCCACGACAAATACCGGATACATCCCGACGGCAGCCCTTCCTATGAGCAGGCGGCAGAATCCATCTGTCGGCTGCAGGCGCATGGCATTCAGCCGGACCTCCTTTGCACGGTGACGATGGACACGGCAAAAAGCGCCGAGAAAGCGTATCGCACACTGAAAAATTTCCACACGGGCTGGATCCAGTTCATTCCGATCGTGATGAGGAGGCAGACGGGCGAGGGAACGGAAGATACAGAAGAGCAGCGTGAACATACGGCTGAAGTTGAACTGACATCGGAATCCGTCACTCCCGAAGCATACGGAAAATTCCTTTGCGATGTTTTTGATCAATGGATCAGTCACGACCTGGGCGCAGTGGATGTGCAGCTTTTTGCGGAGACGGCACAGGTCCTTGCCGGCGGACAGGCGTCTCTTTGTACAATGGCTCCTGTCTGCGGTCGTGTTCCGGTTTTGGAATACGATGGCAATGTTTATTCCTGCGACCATTTTGTCGATAAGGAGCATTGCCTCGGGAACGTGAAGGAGCATCGGATCAGTGTGCTTCTGGATACGGAAGAGCAGAAAGCATTCGGCATGGCCAAACGGGATGCGTTGCCGGAAAAATGCAGGCAGTGTCCGTATCTGAAGCTCTGCAGCGGCGGATGTCTGAAGGATCGTTTTCTGGAGGGCGGTGCCTATGACCTCTGTGAAGGTCTCCGAATGTTCTACGATCATGCGGTTCCGCTTTTAAAGGATATCATGGCCATGAGCCGGAAGAGGATTCCGAACGGTACCATCATGGCGGAAATGCGTAGCCGATTGAAAAAGCAGGGAAAAAGAGTGTGATTCAACCGTGGGGAACGAATTCCGGAGTAAAGCATGATTGAAACATCGCGAAAGAACAATGGAAGCGACCAACGATACTATGTGAAAAGCAAATAAAAGTGCTGAAAAATTTATGTGAAATTACCGGAAAACTTAGTCAAAAAATGTTTGACAAGTGTTATCGAATGTGTTAGTATATTTGAGTGGCATAAGAACCACGACCGTAGACAGCAGGTGTCGCAAGACATAAGGAGAAAACGCCTGCCGAGGTTTCAGGAAATTTTCAGATGATTTTCCATGACCTCGCGGTATTGCGAGGCCTTTTTTTGTCTGTATTTTCTGTTTTCTCCGGAATTATTCTAAGAAGGAGGGTAATCATGGCAAAGATTGAAGAGAAGAAGCCTATCGTAGACGAGATCAAGAGCGTCCTGGACGGTTCCGCAACTGCAGTCGTAGTTGACCACAGAGGTTTAACCGTAGCAGAAGATACTGAGCTTCGTAAGACTTTAAGAGGCGCCGGCATTCAGTACAAGGTTTACAAGAATACCTTCATCCGTTTCGCTATTCAGGGAACCGTAAATGAAGAACTTGGCAAGCATCTGGAAGGCCCGACCGCTCTTGCAGTTTGCAAGGATGAGGCTACTGCAGCAGCTCGTGAGCTCGTTGCATTCGCTAAGAAGCATCCGAAACTCGAAATCAAGGGTGGTATTGTTGATGGCAGCTACTGTGATGCTGAAGCATTAAAGGAAGTTGCAAACATTCCGTCCAAGGAGATCCTGCTTGGCCGTTTACTTGGCAGCATGCAGTCTCCGATCGCAAACTTCGCTCGCGTTATCAAGCAGATCGCAGAGAAGGATGCAGAACCGGCAGCAGAAGCTCCGGCAGAGGCATAAGCCTCTTATCGGCGTGAATTTCACGTATATTATATTTAAAATTAATTGGAGGAAAAAATAATGGCAAAGTTAACCACCGCAGAGTTTATCGAAGCTATCAAGGAACTTTCTGTTCTTGAGTTAAATGAGCTTGTAAAGGCTTGTGAAGAAGAATTTGGCGTATCTGCAGCAGCAGGCGTTGTTGTAGCAGCAGGCCCGGCAGCAGCTGCTGAAGAAGTAGAAGAGAAGACCGAGTTCGACGTTGAGCTGACCGAAGTTGGCCCGAACAAGGTTAAGGTTATCAAGGTTGTCCGTGAAGCTACCGGCCTCGGCCTGAAGGAAGCTAAGGACCTCGTTGATGGTGCTCCGAAGGTCATCAAGGAAGCAGCTGCTAAGGCAGAAGCTGATGACATCAAGGCTAAGCTCGAAGCTGAAGGTGCTAAGGTTACCCTTAAATAACCCTTAAGTAATAATCAATTGATTGTTATTCTTAGAATGAAGAAGCGTCATCCCGAGAGGGGTGGCGCTTTTTTGCGGCCCTGGGAGATGACAAAAGTCAGCAAGTTTGTCAATGGGGACACTTCGGTTTGCTATTTTTGCAAGCGCAGACCAAATATCAGTAAAAAACGAAGCCCTTGCCATCCATCAAAATCAAGCAAATTCTGAAATTTGATGGGAGTGAAGCCGGAAAATTTCATCAAAAACGAACAAATCCCGGGAATTGATGGAGAATGCAGCCGAAGATATCCATCAAATCTTGAAAAAGTTTGAATTCGCAAGAGGGGAACATCGGGGGCTGCGAAACTTGAGAACGGCAAGGGATACGATTGGTTCGGCAATTACCCGTCAGAGAATGAGGACGTCGCAGGTGAATTCGTTGACCGGTACAACGCCGGTGAACGCTACAATGCATCTGTGGGCGGCTTTACGGACAAGGCAACGGCAGACATGGACCATGACTATGCTGTGGCCATTGATACGCTGAACAGCGATACGGCAACGGAAGCTGCTAAGAAGAAAGCACAGAAGTACCTTGACAATATCCAGACTCAGTACGGCTTTAATGAGGCTGTGGAGTATGACAGCAACGGCAATCCTGTGGCTCTGTCGAAGAGAATTCAGCAGGCAGGTGGGCAGAGGTTCAGCCAGGAAGACTCTGAGTATATGGAACTTGCAAAGGATCCTGAGAAGAATGAATATCGCCTGGACCAGATGGTAGGACATGCGGCATTCAAAGCAGGGTACAAGCAGATGATGTTCCATGAAACAAGCGCAGAGAACATCCATGTATTCGACATTTCAAGAGGAGATCACAGCGAAACGGATAGCGAAACTCCGTACGGTATGCGTGAGGCTGAAAAGCGCGGCGGCGTTATGGCTGACGAGATCGCTGATATCAGACGCTATGCGTCCAATGCTTCTTACGCAAAAGCAAAGGTTGCGTATACGGCTTACAACAACGACATCCTTGAATTCAGCGCAGACCTTGTCATTGAACTTAATAAGGAATATGGCCTGCGGTTCTACAGTTACAGCGATTACCATCCTGCATTCCTCCTGGAGAACATGCAGATGTACACGGATGCTGCTGTAAAGGGTCTGAAAGGCCTGGCGTATACCAAGGACATTGACTATGCAAGGATCTTTGAGCCGACCGGCGCGAACATCAACATCTCCACAAAGGCGATGGATCGTCCTGTAAGATGGGATTCGCTTACCGAATCTCAGAAGGCAGAATACTCCTTCATGACGCCTGTGGACGGTATGGTGTACATGCCGGATGCGATGCAGGGTGCAAACTGGGCAGAGGCCATTGCGCTTCGTCAGAAGTCCATTGAGAACGGCACCGGCATCAGCGTAATCATGGTATGTACATCTGATGCTCAGGTCGAATGGGCGATGAAGCAGGAATGGTGTGATGTAATCATTCCGTATCACGTCGTATTCTCGCAGGCCATCAAAGATACGTTCCTCTGGAAGAACTACAAGGCTTGGCAGGAAGACAAGAAGATCAAGGGCAAGTGGAAGGAAGGCAATGCAAAGCACATCACACCCATCATGCACGGAAATGATCTGAACACGTACCTGAAGGCCCTGGAAGAGAACAATCTGTCTCCGCGCTTTGAACAATGGCTGAAGAAAGATCCTGAGAATTACATGAAGCTCGTCAACGAGACGAGAAGATCGTACAGGGATACACAGGCATTACAGCCGATCTTCAACATGGATGAGGCTCGCAAGGTCGGTGAGAAGCTTGAGAACGGCAAGGGATACGATTGGTTCGGCCATTACCTGTCAGAGAATGAGGATGTGGCAGATGAATTCGTTGACCGTTACAATGCCGGTGAACGCTACAATGCTTCCGTAGGCGGCTTTACGGACAAGGCAACGGCCGATATGGACCATGATTATGCTGTGGCCATTGATACGCTGAACAGCGATACGGCAACGAAAACGGCAAAGAAGAAGGCACAGAAGTACCTTGACAATATCAAATCGCAGTACGGTTTTGCAGAGGCTGTGGAGTATGACAGCAACGGCAATCCTGTAGCACTGTCGAAGAGAATCGCAGGAAAAGCAAACATAAACGCTTCTACGAACCACAAGTTTAGTATTGAGCTTAGTGACGATGAAATCGACGAAATTGTTTCGACAAGAAATGGCGTTGACGGTCAGCTTGAAAAAATGGTTAATCGTCGCCTGAAGAGAAGAGAGTTTATAAATTTTGGCAGGGCGTCAGAAATTATGAAAGCTCTCGGCGTTAACGATATTCCGTTTGTCGCAAAACAGGAACACATTAGAGAAGCAATGACCGAGCCAAAGGACACAGAAAAGCACCATCATGCAATAACACAGACCCAAATTGCGGATATTGTTTACTATATTCATGATCCGGCCATGGTTATTGACTCTGGGCAAAGGAATGATTCTATAATCATCGTTACAGATATGGAAGATCCTGACGGTTCTCCTATTGTTGCCTCTGTACAAGTTATTGGGGGATATGGATACATTGATCTCAAACAGACCGAGACTAACACTATAACAAGTGTACATGGCAGAGATTTGTTTGATCCGTTGATCTCTAACGCACTTGCGGATGACAGAATCCTGTACGTATCAAAAGAAAAAAGTCAAGATCTCTTACAGAAGCTTGGCGTAAAGACCGCCAAGGGAGTAAGTGAACTTGACTTTGATACCATTATACACAAGAGCCGAAATGTTGTCAATACGTCGCAGCGCAATTCCACCGAGGATTCCGACGGCGTGAACGATATTCGTTTCAGCCGGGAATCCGATGACGGTTTCTATTCATTGCTTGAGCAGGAGATCGAACGGTACAAAGGCAACAAGATCGGAGCATCTTCCGTCGTATCCTACCTGAAGGGCAAAGGCGTCAAGGATGAAGAGATCAAGTGGACCGGCATCGTTCCTTTCCTTGAAGGCAAGAAGTCTGTTACAAAGGACGAGCTTCTCGATTATGTAAGAGCAAATCAGTTGCATATCGAAGAGGTCGGATTAGAAGGTTCATCAGACAGCATTTACGATGACAACATGGATGCTCGTATTCCGTACGATCAATTCATTGAGAGTGCGAAAATGTATGCGGACTACAATGATTACACCTATGAAGTCATGAAGACGAATAAGCACGTGACCATCGTATTCAAGGATGCAGAGGGCAATATCGCTGATTATAGGAAGTACAAGTTTGAGGGAAAGACAAGATGGAGCGAGTATAAGACCGACGGCGGTACCAACTACCGTGAGATCCTGTTCAAGATGCCTGGTTCGACATACAGCAATCAGGCAATGTTTGTTCATTGGAATCAGAAAGGCGTTCTTGCACATGCGAGAATTCAGGACTTTGACGCGCCGTCCGGCAAGATGCTTTTCGTTGAAGAAATCCAGAGTGATTGGCATAATGCCGGTCAGAAGAAAGGATACACGAATGTCGATATTGAGAACCTTCAGGAAGTGTATGACGAACTTAGCGAATATTCCAAAGATCACTATGGAATGTCTTCAGGAAGATTACTTATATGGGCCGATAATGAAGAATGGCTTATGGAGAAATTCCATGATCGAATTGATGAGGTTAAGGACTTCATATACGAAGTTGAATCCGTAAGATCGCAGATCGAAGAGAATAGATGGAAAGCTCCTGATGCTCCGTTCAAAAACGGCAAATATGTCGAGTACGTTATGAAACGTCTTCTCCGCATGGCTGCCGAAAATGGCTACGACTCGATTGCCTGGACGACCGGCAGAATGCAGGAAGAGCGATGGTCTGATGATTTTGCTGAAGGATATCGCATTGAGTACGATCAGGACATTCCTAAATTCATGAACAAGTACGGCAAGCAATGGGGAGCCAAGGTTGAAGACGGTTCCCTGTCTGGTTATGAGTATACGGATTTCTACAAAGCAAAAGAGTCCGTCGGAAAGATTGCAGGAAGTGTGGCCGACGCAACAGGCGTGGATTTTGACTCTGTATATGACTACATTGTTAACAATAAGCAGAGCGCACTGACGAGAAATGAAAGCAGCAAGGTTTATAAGAGACTTCTTGAAACAGGCCAATACGAAGAAGTTGGAGAATATTGGGAAATGGAAGGTAAGGTCGGCACGACGGTCCATTTAATGAAACTCACAGACTCCATGAAAGAATCCGTACTTGGTAAGGGCCAGGCTCGTTTTAGCACCGAGTCAACGAGCATCACCGAGCAGAACATCCGCGAGGAGAATGAGTACCTGAAGGTTGCGTATGCATCGCTCCTGACCGAGGTCCGCACAAACAAGGGATCTGCGGCCAATATGCGTACAAACGCAAACAAGACGGCAGACAGCATCCGCGATGCATATGAAAGCCGGATCGACAGGACGGCCCTTCGTGACCGCATAAACCGCCTGGTACAGGATTACATCATCGGCGGCGAACAGAACGAGGCCGTGGCTTATCAGAACGCTAAAAATGAGGCTGTAGACATCGCACGTGACATCGTGAACAATGCAGGCCGCATGAAGAATGCTGATGAATATGACCGATATTTGGACTATAAAAAACGCGTCAAGAACAACGACAGCATGTCTCATATGATCAAACCCGTGCTTGTTTCATGCACGGGTTTTTGTTATAATGAATTCTGCCTTATACAAATCGTATCAGTAAGTGCTGCATCCTAATATGAGACACGAAGAAAGCGCGCATCTTGAAATGCAGCGCTTACATCTTTATACCAAACAGGAGGTTTTCATGATTTCAAAGAGAATTCTGGAAGAAGCCCTTTCCAAGGCTTTATCCACCGGCGCGGATTTTGCTGAGATCTACGCAGAAAATACATTGGAAAACAAGATCACACTGGTCGATGACCGCGTCGATTCCATCGGTGATGCCGTCATTTCAGGCGTGGGCATCCGCATCCTGAAGGGCACTCGCTGCGTCTTCGGCTCCACTTCATCCAAGGAACGCACGGACCTTCTTGCACTGGCCGGCCGCATTGCCGATGCACTCGGCGGCGTTCCGGAAGGCCGCACCGTTCAGCTCACAGAGCGCCGCTTTGGGGACATCCACCCCATCGTCCGCGTTCCGGGCACAGCAAAGAAGGAACTGAAGATCGACCTCATGAAGGAAGCCAACCAGGCAGCCCGCAATTATTCCGGCCTGATCTCACAGGTCACGGTCAATATGATGGATTTTGACCACAATATTCTGATCGCGAACAGCGACGGTCTGCTGACTGAAGACCGTCAGATCCGTACACGCATGAGTGTCAATGCCATCGCCACTAAGGACGGAGAAAGCCAGACCGGTTCCGCCAATCCCGGTCGCCGCATGGGCCTGGAACTGTTTGACATGATCCCGCCGAGCGACATCGGCACGGAAGCAGCCCGCCAGGCAGCGGTCATGCTTTCCGCCGGCTATGTCAAGGGCGGCATGATGCCGGTAGCCATTGAAAACGGCTTTGGCGGCGTTGTATTCCACGAGGCCTGCGGCCATTCGCTGGAGGCAACGGGTGTATCCATCGGCCAGTCCGAATTCTGCGGCAAGCTGGGTCAGATGATCGCCAACCCGAAGGTCACCGCCATCGACGACGGTACCATCCCGAACGCATGGGGCTCCATCAACATTGATGACGAGGGTACCCCGGCTCAACGTAAGGTTCTGATCGAGAATGGTATTCTGAAGAACTACATGATCGACAAACTGGGCGGCCGCCGCATGAACATGCCGGCCAATGGTTCTTCCCGCCGCCAGGGTTACATGTACAATACCACGTCCCGTATGACCAACACCTTCATCGACAACGGCCCGGACAGAAACGAGGACATCATCAAGTCCATCGAATACGGCATCTACTGCGCAAAGATGGGTGGCGGTTCCGTAAATCCGGTCACCGGCTCCTTTAACTTCGGTGTTGCGGAAGCTTACGTGATCCGGAACGGTGAGATCTGTGAGCCTGTTCGCGGCGTCAGCCTGATTGGCCGCGGCTCCGAGATCCTTCCCAAGATCGATATGGTTGGCCAGAACCTGGCAACCGGCCAGGGCATGTGCGGTTCCATGAGCGGCAGCATTCCGACGGATGTCGGCCAGCCGCTGATCCGCGTTTCTTCCATCACCGTAGGCGGAAGATAAACAGAATACCGGGCATCATACAACACCGATCAGAGCATGGAGGATACTATGAATTATACAGAAATGAAGCAGGCCATCAAGAAAGCCTGTGAAGATCTTCAGGTAGAAAAATACGATATTTATTATATGGAAAATGCAGGAACCGGCGTGAACGCGCTGTTCCATGACATCAACAATTTCTCCACGGAGAGCCGCGCCGGCATCTGCTTCCGCGCAGTAGTGGACGGCAAGCTGGGCCAGGCTTCCACGGAGGCCATGAGTGAAGAGGAGGCTTACCGCATTGTAGAAGCTGCGGTTCGGAACGCAAAGCTCATGGAGAGTGCAGAAGAGGCTATGATTCGTCCGCTTGGCGATGTTTACACCGATGCAGAGTCTCTGCACACCACAGCACCGGCGACGGCTGAAGTGGTAGAGACCACGCTGAAACTGCAGGAAGGCATTTACGCCGCCGATTCCCGTATCTGCGACGGTACGGAATCCGGTCTTTCTTATGATACGCTGAAGATCGCCGTGGCAAACAGCGAGGGCGTTGATCTGTCTTTTGAAACGGACTACACCACGGTATATGCGGAGGCCAGCGCAGCGGATGGTACGGAAAAGTATTCCGACTGGACCGAAAAAGCAGTGGATTTCAAGGACATTGACCTGGATGAACTGATCAAGGAGACGGTAGACAGCGCAGTATCCCGTATCGGCGAGGCTTCCTGCGACACGGGCCGTTATACGGCGGTCTTCTCTCCGGCCATGACTGCAACCATGTTTGCGACCTTCTTCACCGCGTTCAATGGTGAAGCTGCAAATCAGAAGATGTCCCGTTTCGCGGACAGCATCGGCGAAGTCGTTGCTTCTCCGCTTGTTACGGTTGTGGACGATCCCTTCCTGGAAGGCAGCCGCATCCATCTTCCCTTTGACGCGGAAGGCACGGCCACTGTAAAGAAAAATGTGATTGAAAACGGAACGCTGAAAACCCTTCTTTATGACATGAAGTCTGCAAAGAAGGCAGGCATGGAATCCACCGGCAATGGCCTCAAGGCCAGCTACGCCGCACCGGTATCCGTCATGCCCACGAACTTTGTCATGCAGCCCGGTACGGACGGCACGGAGGAAGAGATTTACGCAAAGGTTAGTAACGGTATCCTGATCACCGCAATGAACGGTCTTCATGCAGGTGCCAACCCGGTTACCGGTGACTTCTCCCTGTCATCAGCCGGTTACATGATCAAAGACGGCAAGAAGGGCCGTCCGGTCAAGAACTTTACCATTTCCGGTAACTTCTATCAGTGGCTGAAGGACATCACGATGGTAGGCAGTGAGGTCAAGGTCCGCTCACCGCGCGGGCTGTCCACTTTCAACGCACCGTGTGTTGTTGTTCCGAACATGCCGGTTGCCGGTGAGTAAGACGTTTGGCAGATTTTGGAGGTAAGAACTTGGACGAAAGCAATCGTCTGCGCATCAGAGAAGAACGCAGAAAGAGAAGAGAGCGGAAGAAAAAGCAGCTTCTGCTTCTTTCTGTTGGACTGGCACTGGTTCTGGTGTGCGCAGTATTATTCATCCTATATTTTAACAAGGCGCGGAAGGATTCTTCCGTGGCGGAGGGTCAGAAGAACGAGAGCGTTTCCGAGAAGGAGTCGCAGGTTGTCACAGAACCATCGGAAACACCGGAGGATACGCCGGCTTCCGATGAAAGCAGTGATCAGGAAATGCAAGACACGAATGCGGAGGATACCGAGGCAGAAGGCGGCGAGGAGAACGAAAGCAGTGAAGTCTGTGAGAACCCGGAGCGTCCGGCAGTGGATTCAGGCTATGTTTCCACGCTCCCGATGCTCTACATCGATGCACCGATGGAAAGTCTTACAAGCGCGCCGAAAGAAACGATCATCGACGGCAGTTATGCGCTTTACGGCCCGGATTGCTCCGGTATGTACTACGCGGGTGATCTGAAAATAACCGGTTATGGCAGACAGTCCTGGGAACAGGATAAAAAGTGCTTCTCACTGTATCTTGGTGAAGAGCAGGAACTTCTGGGAATGGGAGAAGCTGCTCATTGGGCACTCATCGCCTGCCGGACGGACCCGTCCTTCATGCGTAATCACATGGCAAGTACGCTGTCTGAAAAATGGGGAATGCTTGCATCAAAGGGCACCTGGGTCGATGTTGTCGTTAACGGCAGCGAATACGGCTGCTTCTATCTTACGGAGTGTGCTGAAGTCGGTAAGAACCGCGTGGATATCATGACGGCGGAAGTCGCAGCAAAAGAAGCGGCAGAAGCCATTGCCGCAAAACGGGAAGACCTGGATCAGGCGGAACTTGAAACGGCTCTTAAGCGAGATCTTTCCTGGGTATCAACAGGTACCGCAGCCATAAGCGGAGAAGAACTCGCTGTTCACGATTACTACAGTTATGACGGAACGGCACTGGTTCGCGGCGGATATCTGCTGGAAATCAACGGTTACATGGATTATCAGAGTACATTCTACACGAATGAACTGGTACGCCCCATCATGGTCGTATCACCGCAAGCAACTGTGACAAACGCGGAGATGATGGCGTATCTTAAAAAACTTCTGAATGCGTTTGACCGCGGTCTGAAGGACGGAACCTACCGCACGACCCTGGATGATGCGGACATGTCCGTTTATGAGATCGTGGACATGGATACCCTGGTGTCGTATTTCTGGCTGAACGAGATCTTCATGAATGCGGATGGCTGGTATCGCTCCTTCTTTTTCTATAAAGATATCGACACAGACGGAAAATACAGCCCGTTCAAGATCGGACCGGTCTGGGATGTGGATTATTCTTCCGGTGGTTATCGCGACAACAAGCGTCCTTATCAGACAAATGGCTGGGGTTATGAAACCTATTGGCCTACGGATCAGATGACGATGAATTACGGACGTTATCTGGTGCATGACCCGGCATTTGTGAAGGCCGCCTATGATTTTTACAAGGATCCGGCCAATCGTCAGGCCATTATGGAGATGCTGGAAAGCTGTGAAATGATCTACGGTGAACTGGAAGAATCCGCAAGTCACGACGCAGCACGCTGGGGACTTGTCCGAAATGATTTCCGGACAGAAGTTACGGCGCTGGAAGACTGGATGAACAAGCGCATTGCATGGCTGGATGATCAGACGGAAAGCTATGACAAGCTTTGGAAAGCATTTGGTAATTAAATTTCACTGAAGGATCGGCGGACCGTAGGAAATTCATCCTTTCAATACCAGTCGATATTTCAAAATGAACTCGTACACGTGCTGTGCTATAGTGCAGGTGTGGGGAGGTATTACTATGAAGCTTCAGAACAATGATTATACGTTGAACTTTGAAAACGGCGGTCTTCTGGTCACCAGGAATGAAAAGGTCCTGTATACGAATGACAAGCCCATTTACATCTTTGTGCTGGATTATCTTTGCATGGCGATGTTTTATGACGCTCCGTATGAAACGGTGAAAGAGGAAAACGGTAAGATCCTGGCGGCCGGTACACTGATTTCCGGACAGGGAAGTGTTTTCAGCGTGACGGATGAGTACACATGCTCTAATGAGGGCTTTGCCGTCAGCCGCAAAGTTACGGTGGTGAAAAAGGCGGAAGACGAACTGGAACGTGGTTTTGCATCCAAGTTCACCCTGCGTCCCACACTTTCATCGAACACGCATGACTTCAACTATTTCAGCCCGGGCGTCTGGTATCGCCAGAATGAGCATGTTCCGGCACACTTCATGGGTGCGGATCTGGATGCGGAGTATTTCCACTGGCAGGAGACCCGCTGTGCGCTGCCGATGTTTGCCATGCAGCATATCGAAAGCGGTGAGAGTGTTTCATTGTCCCGTTACGCGTCCGATGTCCGTCTTAGAAACATGAACCGCGATCCGTACAACAATTATGTGGATCCGACCTATGACATCGGTGCGGTGGGTATGAGTCAGCCTCAAAACAGCTGCGTCTATTACGATGATCTGAATACCACGATCACCCGTGTGCCGCTTCCTCGTAATAATGATCCGCTGGGCATTGACTATGTGTACCCGGCAGATAACGGTGAAACGGACAAGCGCATGGTCCATGGCATTGAAATGAACCCTGCCCGCCGTGTGATCAAACGTCTGGACCGCGTCTTCCATCCGGTTGAAGAGGGATTCTCCGATGCGTATCGTGTCCAGATGGATTTTGGCTGTTTCAAGGACTTCAATGTCATGATGAAGGTCTTTTTCAGACGGACCAATAAGCGCCTGCAGGCGCCTGTTGCCGATACGGATTGTGAACTGCTTTTTGTGAACAGTCTGAAGCTTCTCAAAATCAAGACTCGGAAGTTCAATAACTCGTATGGCATTCCGTTCCTGTCTTACCTTCCGGAAGCGCAGGATCAGAACGTGGATTATCAGTATGGCTTTGTGGGACAGCAGCCGGGTATCGGCTATCAGCTGATGCGTTATGCAATGCAGTACAACGATCCTGAAGCGTATGAAAAAGGTCACGCGGTTGTGGATTTCTGGTGTCGGCGCGGAAGCAGTGAACTTGGTGCGCCGCTCATCTGGTTTAACCCGCCGCTTGATGAGTTCCAGTATGAGCCGTACTGGATCCGCATGTTGGGCGATGGCCTTGAAAATGTTCTGGATGCATATATGCTCATTAAGGATGGAGCGGATTGTCCCTTCGTTGAAAAGGGCGAGGATCTGACGCACTGGTTCCTTTATCTGAAGCGTGCAGCAGATTGGCTTGTGAATATCCAGAATGAGGATGGAAGCTATTACAGAAGTTATGATGCGGAGGGTAGGATGTGCATGGATTCCAAGGCGAATACGATTGCCATCGTCCGCTTCCTTATTCGCTTCTATCTGCTGACCGGGGAAGAGGCGTACAAAAATGCCGCACATCGCGCCGGTGAATGGTGCTATGAACACACTTATAAGGAAACGGAGTATCGCGGCGGTACCTGTGACAACAGTGATGTACAGGATAAGGAATCTGCAATCTATGCGGTCTTTGGCTTCCTGGCTCTGTATGATTTTGAAAAGGATCCCAGATGGCTTGAAGCGGCTCAAGGGGCTGCGGACTATGTCATCACCTGGACGTACATGTGGGCGTACCCGATCATTACCCGTCACGAGATCCATCCCTTTAATACCCGCGACATTTCCGGTCAGAGTCTGATTGCTTCCGGACATTCCGCAACGGATGTTTACATGGCTGCATGTTCCTATGTGTTCTATCGCATCTATTTATACACCGATGATCCGGAATATCTGAACTTTGCCCGCTTCCTGTCCAAAAATCCGCAGCAGTGCAATGATGTGGATGGAAGCATCGGCTATGCGATTCCGGGACTGAATCATGAGGCCTGCTTCTTCTATGATCAGGTTCTGAACAGTCAGTACCATTGGCTTCCGTGGTGCACCTATGTGGTCGTCGATCCGCTTTCCTGTATGGCGGATACGTTTGGCACGTACGAGATCGATGAAGCAGAAAAACTGCCGTTAGAAGAGCGAAAGTGCATGAATGAGCGTGTTCTGGAAAAATACAAAAAGTAAATAATAACCGGCGTAGAGATGTTGTGGCTTCAATGGGATGTCGGTGAATTCAAAGGCGCTGTGAAAAAATCATTTTGATTTTTTCACAGCGCCTTATAACATATGTGGGCGTTTATTAT
>CAMGCK010000040.1 GCA_946040795.1 uncultured Lachnospiraceae bacterium | reverse complement strand
TTTCATTACTATTTGTGCCGCCAGCCTAAGGCGGCGGAATGGAGATTTTTATGAGAGAAGCGAATGAAGGCGTTTACGAAAAGGGCCTTGAAATCACCGGTAAAGTAGATTTTGAAGATCATGGCATCACGGTCATAAGTGGCCTTATTTATGCAGAAACAGAAGACGGCATACTCCGCATGGACTGTTTTTATGACGGACGGATCTCCGGTAAAAAGCCGGCGGTGATCTGGGCGCACGGCGGTGCGTTCATTGAGACGCATGTGGATCGGAAATGCCGGCCGGAAGATAAATTCCTTTATCTTGCAGAGCACGGTTATTTTGTGGTAAGTGTGGACTATCGGTTTGCGCAGGTGCGTCCGTTCCCCTGTCAGGTGGAAGACTGCAAGTGTGCGGTGCGATATCTTCGGAAAAATGCGGAAAAACTCGGGGTCGATGGTGAACACATCGCTTTCTGGGGCGAGTCCTGCGGCGGACAGCTTGCAGGTCTGATGGCAGTAGAAGAAGGAATTCCCGAATTTGAAGAAAAGGGCGGAAATGAAGGTGTTTCAAGTGCAGTTCAGGCAGCTGTTGCATGGTACGGCGCATTGGATTATCGGGCTTTCCATGATATTCGTGCAGAGGTGGATCCGGGATATCTGAAGGCTTTTGAAGTGATCTACGGCGGTAAGCCGGAAGAACGGGAAGAGGAGATCCGTCTTGGTGACCCCATGACATATGTAGATAAAAAGCATTGTCCGTTCCTTTGCATGTGCAGTGATTCCGACCCGCGTGTACCGTATCAGGTGAATTTTGAATGGTGTGAACGTACGCGGGCAAACGGCGACGAGACCTTTAATGTAGTTGTTCCGAACCAGGGACACGGCTATCTCACCGGTGCGGAATATGATCAGAAACTTTATGACTTCCTGGAACGTTATCTGAAGAAAAATTCAGTATCTGAAGGTTAAATAAAAGCAAAGAGCTGCTGAAAGCCTTTCATAAGTTTATTGACGGGCCGGCATGAGATGATATAAAATAAACGATGGTTTCAAAGCAAAGAGGAACTGTCGTTTATTTTTTATTAGTAAAATGTCGACTGGAATTCGGCATTTACCGAAAGGAATACATGTTACTTAGTACAGTGGAATTCCGCTCGTGAGGGGACTTTCCTGCGGAAACACGGTGCTTACTTTAGCTGTTCTTGCTACTATACTGACGGCAACGCTTGGCGCTTTTGCGATTTACATTACTTATAAAAACTGCTTAAAAGATCCTGAACCGTGTCATTGAAAGGATCATTGAGACAAGGAGTCGATTATTATGAAAACTGTTAAGATTCGGGATCTGATTCTGGGCGGGGGCCGTCCGAAGATCTGCGTACCCATCGTCGGAAAAACAGAATCGGAGATTCTGACAGAAGCGGAGAAGATTGCTGATATCTATAATAAGGGCGCGGATCTCTGCGAGTGGCGCGTAGACTGGTATGAAAGTGTATTTTCGTATGAAAAATTAGAAGAGACTGCTGCAAAGCTTCGCAAGATCCTCGGTTCAATGGCGATTCTTGCCACTTTCCGTACCTATGGCGAGGGCGGTGTAAAGCCCTGTGAAACTGCGGAATATGCAGAACTTGTAAGAAAAATGTGTGCGATTCAGCAGGTGGATACGATCGATATTGAACTGTTTACCGGAGATGTACTCGTTCGGGAATTGGTTGAAGAAGCACATCATAACGGGAAAGCGGTCATTATGTCCAGCCATGATTTTCATAAAACACCTGAAAAAGCGGAAATCATGGCTCGTTTATCCTGTATGGAAGCGCTTGGCGCCGATATTCTGAAGATCGCGGTAATGCCTGAAAGCCCCGCCGATGTGATCACACTCCTGGACGCGACGGTTTCCATGCGGGCCACTTTGCAGGCACCGATCATTACCATGTCCATGGGCAGTCTCGGCATGGTAAGCCGGATTTCCGGAAGCCTTACCGGCAGCTGTCTGACCTTTGGCTCCATGTCACAGGCCAGTGCACCCGGACAGATTCCCGCGGAGGAACTCATGAAGATCCTGAACACACTGGGAGTTTCGTAAGTGATTGAAATGCGCTCTTTCGTCTGTTCGATGAATTGGAATCTATATAACTAATGCGTATTGTTCGTCATCCACTTTTTCGAAGCCGATACTTTGGAACATTTTTTGAGACTGCGCATTGAAAGTATAGATCTCAGCGTGTAATTCCGGAATCTGTTTCTCCTTGGCCAACTGAATTATCGCCTTAATAACCCGTCTGCCTATGTGCTTATTTTGAAAAGGTTTTGCTATTACGATGTTTACTTCACCACTTGGTTGTAAGCATACATCGCCGCATAATCTGTTTTTATACTTGATGTAAAACAAATCACCATGTTTATTCAAGTATTTATACATGCGCTTCAATAAATCTAAATCATAGGCGGTATCTCTGTTGTCAACTTGCTTACATAAGGCCAAATCCTGATACCACACCAAAGTAGTCTTGTAATTAGGATAATACCGAACAAGCATTATCTCCTCATCAACAATTCTGTTTTTCATCATTGATATATCTCCGTCAAATTCAAGCTTGTTTAACTGAGTACATATTATCACAATTGGCCCATGTCTACAAGAACAGCACCAGTTGATTAAACCGCTGGGACTGTTTACTGTCTTAAGAGTACCGCCCTTTACGTGCGGAACATTTTTTGTTATACCTTCCAGAATAAGGTGTTGTAAAGATCATTCCGGGCTTTTCGTTCCTCCAAGGGAAGCCGTTCGATGACATCGACCTCATATGCACCGAAGCTGTCATAAAAGCGGGATGCCGGATCCACTTCGACAAAGGAACACCAGGGCAGCCAGTGATAACGTCCGTGATATTGCTGATCGGAGATTCCGCCGCCTTCGTTAATAAGACCAATGTATTTGTAACCGCAGCTGCCATCAATGTCGTTGGCCTGCTTGACATTTTTATTGATGAATTCCGCGAAATCGCGATACTGATCATCGCCGGTCAGAAGATACAGACGGTAATAAGTATAGCTGCAGGCCGCCATATAACAGTCACCGCCGCCGTGTCCCACTGTGACATTGGAGGTGCCAGTTACATGATTACGGGTAAACGGATGATTCGGATAGGGCTGATCCACCGGGAAATAGGAAACAAAAGTAAAGGTCTCCACATAATCCGCAGCAGCACAGGCCGCCTTCAGCCATTTCTCCTCCTTCAGAATGTCATAAAGCGCCAGGAAAGCCCACATGGCATAGATGCCGGATTCCTTGTCCATGACGTCGCTCTGATCACAGGTTCCGCCGCGGTATTCAAATCCAAGATATTCGTTAATGTAAGTCCATTCGCCGGCCTTGATGGCTGCATCCAGGTAATCACGGTTCTTTGTGACGATGTAAAGCTGAACCAGAAAACGTACGATACAGGGCGTGCTGGCTTTACTGTCCATGCAGGGCGTACCGTCGTAATAGTATGAACGATAGAGGCTGCCGTCTGCTTCCTGCTTGGAAAGCAGCCAATCTGCGGAGCGAATCAGATAATTCATCCAGTTTGCTTCGTCCACACCATGGGTGCGCTGTAAAAGATAGGCATCCAGTATGGCCTCAAGGCCATCGCCCATTTCGCGGATCCATTCCGGCTGCGGATCATCCTGATGTACGGAAAGATGGGTCCAGGTGCGCGGGCAATCCGTGCCGAAGCGCTCCTCATCCGTCCAGTAATTCAGCACCCCAAGGCCTTTTTCAATGGCTTCCGCATCATCGCGCAGATAACCCCAGCGGAGCAGCTGATAGCCGATGCCGGCCTGCTGGCCCACAAAACCAATCTCAGCGGAAAAGGAGTTGGGATCAAAATCCGGAAGCTGCGCTACGAATGGTGTGCCCCAGGCATTTCCGAACGAACGGGTTACATCCTTCAGAAAACGCATGATGTTTTCATATAAAACCTCATTATCCACTTTGAAAAGACGGTCCTTCAGACGATAATAAGCGATTCGCCAGGTCTCTTTCATCATTTCGGAGAAATCGCTGTAGCGGTCAAAGGTGACTGCAACGGAATAATCCTGCATGAAACCAACCTGCATCGGATGTACCCATGTGATATTGGACATGGGCTGTTCCACATTATAGGGACCGCGTCCCGGGATAGGGTCCTGGCCATTGACAGCAGGGTAAATGTAGTCGATGGAAAGACCGTCACACTGTGTGTCAGGAAGCGGTGTGCGGAACAGATGACCGTAATAAGTGTAGGTCAGAGATTCCGGCTGGGCTTTGCTGACACCAAAGGATCCTACGGTCATTCTCTTGTCGATATAGGCATAGTTTTCCGTATAAGTGCGATCCAGTGAGGGAAGTGTGGCATCGGCTGCAAAGCGGGACATGCTGATGCTCTCACCGGTCTTAATATGCTGCATGGCAAAAAGCGGAAGACCGGAATTCGTTTCCTTACGCCAGTAATACTGCAGGTCATGACGCTTGAACAGGGCGTAGCTGCCGGCAAATTCATTATGTTTATACCACTGACCGGGTGAAAAATAATCGTAATCTAAGTACTCGTCGGAGAGAACCGGGTAGAAAGAAATCTTTGTCTGGAATCCAAGATCATCCGGATGCGCCTGTTCGACGCGTGTTTTCCGTTGGATCTTAAGGACGCCGGAGGTGATCCGGTACGTGTCGGAAACTGAAAGGACTGATCCGTTTTCTGTGGTGAAAAGCGCGTCGGCATAGACGGATCCATGGACTTCTTCAACACAGTCATACGCTATGTCACGAAATTTAACGATGCCGCCGTAATCCTTCACTGAAACGTAGACGGGACGCCGGTTCCGATAGAGAAGTTCGTTATTCTTACAAACTTCAATGCCGCCGTTTTTAAATATAATTTCATAATCATTAAGCTTCAGCATAGACAAGCTCCTTTAATGAAATCGTGCAGTGATCAAAACATGCCTGCTTAATTTTATTATGTCACGGAACATCAGGCTCGGCAAACGATTTCATACGGGTTTTTCATCCTGTCGATTTTTATGAAGCAGAAAAAAGTAAAATCGATTATAATGTCTAAATAGTCAGGAGGTTTCGTCCATGTACAGTATTCGAGTATTTACAAAGAAGGCGGATCCGGAGAATTACCCGGAAGGACTTGCCGGAAGTGTTCATTTTGCGCTTGAAAAAGAGGGGGAAGTCACAGAATTGAACCGAGGCTACGGCATGCTGTTTGCCAGGGCTGATATCCGGGAGAATGGAACCATTGCTCCTAAATGCGTGCGTGATCCTAAGATCGGCAGGGACGGTGACGGCACCTATATTATTACCGCCGTCCGTACAGAGGAGGATGGAAGCGATGAATCTGAAAAAAAGATACTGTACTGGACTTCGGAAGATCTGATCCATTTTACGGAAACAGATGCAGAGGATCCGGCAGCTGAAGCGCCGGTAATGATTTCAGACGATGAAGCCGCGCATATTCTGGCCTATTGGAATCCGCCGCTTGGAAAAGCATTCCCCGGAACCTGTTTCCCCCAGGCACACGGGCTTGCGGATCCCGTCTTTTTCAGGTGGGAGAATAAGTGGTATTTTATTTTTACCAATGATAATCTGAATGACATTGGAATTTATATTCGGGAAGCCGATAATATTCCGGATCTTTTAAAGGATGAAACGCCCATGCACTGTATCCTGGATTCGGATGAAGAACGGGAATTCCTGCAGACATTCTGGGCACCTGAGATTCATGTGATCAAAGATGAACTTTACATTTTATTTGCAGTCGGCGGTAAGGAATTCGGTCCGTGCTGTCATGTAATGAAGCTGAAAAAGGGCGGAAGCCTGATCTGTGCCGATGATTTTGAAGCACCGGTACCGGTTCTTCGTAAGGACGGAAGCATACTGACTGTGCCGGAGTATAAAATGTCAGAGGATGAATTGAAGACAATTGTGCCGTCCGGAACGGATCATGTTGATGATCGGTATGGTATTTCTCTGGACATGACCTATCTGGAAGATCAGGGGCGTTCATACATGATCTGGTCTTTCCGCCAGCATATCGGAACCCCGCTTGACAGCGGTTCGATGCTCATGATTGCGGAAGTGGACCCGGAAAGACCGCATCAGCTTATCTCGGATCCGGTTCTCATCGCCCGTCCGGTCTATGGTTATGAAAATGTGCAAGGTACCATTAATAATGAGGGCCCGCATGTTTACAGGCGCGACGGCATGATCCATGTAAATTACAGCGGCGGTGACGCGCGCGGCTATCTGTACATCATTAATCTGCTGTCAGCAAAAGAAGGCAGTGATCTTCTGGATCCCGCAAGCTGGAAGAAACGCTGCACACCGATCTGTAATTTTACAACCTTCCCATCGGTATACGGCCCCGGTCACAACTCCTGGTTCCGGGATGAAAGCGGTAAGGAATGGATCGCTTTCCATGCGGTGGATTCCATGAACGGAAAAAGAATTGCCTGTGCTGTTTACGAATATCCGGAAGTATTATAAATCTATAAATATAATTACGAAAACGTGGTGATGGATTATGATGGAAATTACACCTGCGCGTTCCAGAAAAATAGGTTCTGTGGAAAAGAAGGATGATTCTGTATATCTGACATCGGAACGTGGAATTATGAGGATCTGTCCGATGACGGATCGGAGTGTTCGCATTTCTTATACGGAAACGGGGTTTGAAAAGGAACAGGGAGTTTTACTGAATAAGCCTGAAAATACAGGCTGGTCTTTTGAAGAAGATGAAAAAGAAATCCGGTTCGAACTTTCAGAAGGCGTCCTGCTCCGGGTCGATCGAAACAGCGGCAGTATAAAAGCGTATTTAAACAGCAGTGAATTTGCTGAAAATATTCATGAAAAAACAACGGGGAAAAAGCCTGTTTTCAGCACAGACGATCGCCTTCCTTTTGCGCTGGAAGCATTTGACTCTTACAGGACTAAGAAGGACTCGGAGATCCGTACAGAACAGATCGTTACTCCTGACGGCGTCAAAAGCCGAATCATCGGACGGGAGACGGAGTTTGATGAGACGCTGTATCATACGACCGTCAATCTGAAATTTGCTGAGAATGAACATATTATCGGACTGGGGCAGTCTGAAGACGGTTTGTATGATTTCCGCGGTACCACACAGTACCTGCATCAGGCCAACCGCAAGATCGCCATTCCTTTCTTTATTTCATCCGCAGGTTATGGCTTTTTAAGCACGACGGAAAGTCCGGCTGTTTTTTCAGACACGGCTGCCGGTTCTTTTTTCCGGACAGAAGCGGATGAATATCTGGATTTTGTATTGATCCTTTCAAAAAAGCCCAAAATGATCATCCATGAATATCGCAGACTGACCGGCAAGGCGGCCATGCTTCCCAGATGGGCTTTTGGTTATGTTCAGTCCATGGAACGCTATGAAACACAGGAGGAGCTTCTGAGAACGGCAGCTGAGTTTGAAAAACGTAAGCTTCCGCTGGACCTGATCGTTCTGGACTGGCTGAGCTGGGACGATGGCATGTGGGGCCAGAAGTCCTTTGATGCTTCCCGTTTCCCGAAGCCGGATGAAATGGTGCGGAAGCTTCATGACGGCGGTGTGCATTTCATGATGTCCATCTGGCCGAATATGACATCGGCTTGTGATAATTACAAAGAAATGAAAGCGAATGGCTGTATCCTTCCGGGTACGGAGATCTATGACGCATTCAGTGAACGCGGCTTAGAACTGTACAATAAACAGCTGCAGCAGCTTGCAAAGTACGGTGTTGACAGCTGGTGGTGCGATTCCAGTGAGCCCTGCACACCGGAATGGGGGAAGCGATCCAGACCGGCCCCGGCATCCATGTATTATGACTATGTAGATGAGACTTCCAAATGCATGCCGATCAAAAAATCCAATGCATATGGTTATTATCATGCTGCCGGAATGTATCGCGGATCAAGGAAAGATCGACCGGATAAACGTGTGGTCAATCTGACGAGAAACGGTTACATTGGTTCTCAGGCCCATGGTACGATCCTCTGGAGCGGTGATACCTCCGCAAGCTGGCAGACATTCAGGAATCAGATTGCAGCGGGACTGAATTTTGTGGCATCCGGTCATCCGTATTGGACACTGGACATCGGCGCTTTCTTTGTAAAATATGCAGAACCCTGGTTCTGGGATGGGGATTACCCGGCGGGATTGCAGGATCCCGGATTCCGCGAGCTTTACGTACGCTGGTTCCAGTTTGGCGCATTTCTTCCGATCTTCCGTGCGCATGGCACGGATGTGCGCCGCGAGCCCTGGGCGTTTGAAAATTTTAATGATCTGTGTTATGATGCACTGAAAAAAGCACTTTTGCTGCGTTACAGACTCATGCCGTATATTTATTCAGCAGCTGGTAACTGCTGCCTGAAAGACGGAATGATCATGGCTCCGCTGGCGATGGAATTCCCGGAGGATGATCGTGTATGGACTGTTAAAGATCAGTTTATGTTCGGTACATCGATCATGATCTGCCCCATCACATCGGTCGGGGAAGAGGACTGCGAAGAAGGGCAGTTTAAGCCGGTAACGCGCAGGATCTATTTCCCAAAAGAGGCCGACTGGTATGCTTTTGATACCATGGAAAAATATAACGGCGGAAGTGTGGCGGAAATTACGGCGGCTATCGATGAGATCCCGTTATTTGTGCGCGAAGGCGCGATGATCCCCACGCAGCAGCCGATGCTTCATACAGAAGATCAGGTTGGTCAGGATATTGAGCTTCTGGTCTTTCCGGGAGCGGATGGATCCTGCGAACTGTATGAAGATGCCGGCGACGGATATGGCTATGAAAATGGGGAATATTCCCTGACGCTTATTACCCACGACTTCAGCAAACATGAAATCACAATCAAAACGACCGGTGACACGCGCTTCAGAAGGGGCGTGATCCATCCGGTGTTTCTGAGCGAGAATAAAGGAGAATGATATGAAGAGATTTTACGAAAGTGTAAAGGAAAACCTGAAACAGCATGTGAATCCGTACCTTCCTTCCTGGGAGTACGTACCGGATGGTGAGCCTTATGTGTTTGGAGACCGTGTTTATGTATACGGTTCTCATGACAAGTTCAATGGTGATGTGTACTGCATGGGCGATTATGTATGCTGGTCTGCACCGGTATCGGATCTTGGCGACTGGCGTTATGAGGGTGTGATCTACAGAAAGGATCAGGACCCGGCCAATGGAGAAATGCAGGGCAACCTGTATGCGCCGGACGTTGTTATCGGACCGGACGGCCGCTATTATCTGTATTATGTGCTTTCAGACCGTGATTTTGTATCCGTTGCAGTCTGCGACGAACCTGCCGGCACATATGAATTTTATGGTTATGTACACTACGCGGATGGTACGCTTCTTGGAAATAAGGACACCGATGAACCGCAGTTTGATCCGGGCGTATTAAGAGAGGGCGATAAGACCTATCTTTATACCGGTTTTGCCGGTCACGGTGATATTACGCGTCATGGCGCAATGTGCACTACCCTGGATAAGGACATGCTCACGATCATTGAAGAGCCGGTATTTGTCGCTCCGGGCAGCTGCTATTCGCAGGGAACTTCTTTTGAGGGCCATGCGTTCTTTGAAGCTCCGTCCATTCGTAAGAGAAACGGTATTTACTATTTCATTTATTCATCCCAGCTGTTCCACGAGCTTTGCTATGCCACCAGCACGGATCCGCGCAAGGGGTTTGTTTACGGCGGATGCATCATCAGCGCCGGCGACCTTGGCATCGATTCTTATAAGCCGGCTGACATGTGCATGTTCTATACCGCAAACAATCACGGTTCGATGGAACAGATCGGTGACGACTGGTACATTTTCTATCACAGACATACGAACGGCACCAACTACAGCCGTCAGGGCTGTTTTGAAAAGATCGCGTTCCGTGAAGACGGCAGCATCGTACAGGCAAACATTACGTCCTGCAACGGGCTGGAGCCGTTAAAGGCGGAAGGATTCTATCCGTCTTACATCGCCTGCCAGCTCTTTACCGATACTCCGGTGACCTATGTTCCCTGGTCCGGCTGGATGGATGACCGTTTCCCGAAGGTCACACAGGAGGGCCGTGACGGTGATGAAAACTATGGTTACATTGCCAACATGCGTCCGTCGGCAACGGCAGGATATAAGTATTTCGATTTTAAGGGCGTACATAAGATCGATGTTGTTACAAAGGGCTACGCGAAGGGATATCTGGACGTGAAGCTTTCCTGGGACGGGGAAGTCATTGGATCCATTCCGGTAGCATATGCAAACATCTGGCATCGTACCTCGGCAGAAGTGGAGATCCCGGATGGCGTATCTGCGCTTTATTTCACCTATCGCGGGGAAGGATATCTTCAGTTTGCGGGATTTGGCTTCAACGAATAATATAGTGATCAATATTTAGATCGATAAAACGGGGCATGAAAAATGAGAGATCATTTTTATGTCCCGTTTTTGCAAGAAGACGCTGTGAAGGATCATTCTGATTATTTACGGCGCTTTTTTTGTGTAAATGCTTGCGTTTTAATGGTTTAACGTTTGAGTGGATTCTTTTTAGACACACATTGATATATCATTAAGACGTGATGCGTGCCAAATGATATGTCAATAATCGGGCACTGTCATATATACAGAGGGATACTGCAACAAAATATTCCGCAAATTCGGTTTGTTGTAATATGTTACAATGTAAAATGTTTTACAATTGGACACGAATATACATAATGCACAATTTTCCATGGGAAAACAACGCAATATTCCGATTTAATTTGGGCAATAATGCCAAAATAGCAAAAAATCATTTCATGATATTGACAAAATCATCATTGAGGATGTAAAACTGTTTTATCAAAGTAAAACGATAAACTTATGATCGGAGGTCCAAAATGTTAAAGAACAAGAGAAAGCAGAGAGGAATAAAGGAATTCTTACTTGTACTTCCTTTCATTTTTCTGGTAGCCTTGTTTTCGTACTATCCGCTGTACGGATGGCTTTATGCATTTTATGATTACAAGCCGCCCAAAACTCTGCAGCAGTCTGAATTTGTTGGTTTGAAATGGTTCGTAACCATCGTCAGCAACAAGGTCAAAACCAGAGAGGTCTTACGCGTATTGAGAAACACTTTCGCCATGAGCGGTCTCAGCCTGGCATTCTCCTGGTTCCCGATGATTTTTGCTGTATTTCTTAATGAGATCAAATGCGTTCCTTTTAAGAAATTTGTTCAGACGGTCACCACACTTCCGAACTTCATCAGCTGGGTCCTTGTTTACTCCATCGCATACAGCATTTTCTGCAGTACCGGTGCAATCAACTCTGTTCTTATGAACGCGGGACTGATCGACAAGCCCATCATGTTCCTTCAGTCCACAAAGGGCATCTGGTTCAAGCAGTGGTTATGGCTTACCTGGAAAAACGCAGGCTGGGCATCCATCATGTATCTGGCAGCCATTTCCGGTATCGACGAACAGCTGAATGAAGCCGCACGAGTCGATGGCGCATCCAGATGGCAGGTCATCTGGCACATCACTGTACCGAGCCTTCTTCCGACCTACTTCGTGCTTGTCATGATCAGCCTGGCAAACTTCCTGACAAACGGCATGGAACAGTACTACGTATTCAGTAATTCCTTCAACAAGGAAACGATCGAGGTCCTGGACCTTTATGTTTACAACACGGCAATGGGCGCCGGCGGTTACTCCGTTTCAACAGCAGTCAGTATGTTAAAGACATTCGTCAGCATGGTTCTCCTGTTCGCATCTAACTCGGCATCAAAACTCATTCGCGGCGAAGGATTTATCTAACGGACCGGAGCAGGAAAGGAGTACAATATGGCAAAGAAAGCAAAAACTCAAAAAGGATCGAACGGTGTCCATTACAAAATGGGCTGGAGTGAAAGAATGATGATGATCATCACTTACTTCGTCTATTCCATTTTCGCATTCGTTTGTTTCTATCCGTTTTATTACATTCTGATCAACTCGATCAGCAATAATGATCTCAGTGCAAGAGGTAAAGTTCTTTTCATCCCGCTTGAGATCCACTTCAACAACTTTGTATCAGTAGCAAAGATCAACGGCCTTTTACAGGCGGCAACGGTCTCCCTTGGAAGAACGGTCATCGGCGCAACGCTTACAGTCATTACCGCCGGCTTCCTGGGATTCATGTTCACCCGTGATACCATGTGGGGCAGAAAATTCTGGTACAGATTTGTTGTGGCAACCATGTATTTCAACGCCGGCATCATTCCCTGGTACCTGACGATGAGAAATCTGCACCTGACGAACAACTTCTGGGGATACATTTTCCCGCTGGTTGTTCAGCCGTTCAACATCATCCTCTGCAAGACCTTCGTTGAATCCACACCGAAAGCTCTTCAGGAGGCTGCTGAGATCGATGGTGCAGGAACCCTGACCGTATTCTTTAAAGTCATACTTCCGATCATCAAACCGATCCTTGCGACGGTGGCGATCTTTGCGGCAGTAGGACAGTGGAATGCTTTCCAGGATACGCTGCTTCTGGTAACCACGCCGAAGTTATACACACTTCAGTTCGTGCTTTACCAGTACATTACACAGGCCAACTCGCTGAAAGCCATCATCAATTCACAGATGTCTACGGAATCCATTGCAGCGAGCCTGGCACATTCTCAGACCCAGACTTCAATACGTATGACGGTTACCATCGTCGTCGTTGCCCCGATCATGTGTGTATATCCGTTCTTCCAGCGGTACTTCACATCCGGTATTATGATCGGCGCAGTCAAGGGTTAATGTTCACGAACCTTACATGGCAAATTGCCTTGTAAAATAAAAAAGGAGGGTACATCATGATTAAGAAAAAACTCATGAGTGGTGTTCTTGCACTTGCTATGGTTGCTTCCCTGATCGCAGGCTGCGGTAAAGCAGGCGGCGAAAAGGAAACGACTACAGCCGGCGGTGAGACCACCAAGACAGAAGCTCAGGAAGAAACGACTGCAGCTGAAGGCGGAGAACAGGGCGATGCACAGGATGTCATCACCATCGAAATTTACGACGCAGCAGCGAACTTCCACGGCATTCAGACCGGTTGGTTTGCAAAGGTTATTAAGGACCATTGCGGACTTGAGCTTAACATTATCGCTCCGCAGGTTGCGGGTGATTCACTTTATCAGACCAGAACCGCAGAAGGTAATCTGGGTGATATCGTAATCCTTGACAAGGGTGATTTCCTGGATTGCTTCAATGCAGGTCTTATCAAGGATATCTCAGCAGAGATCGTTAACTGCCCGAATCTGATGGATTACAAGCTTCAGATCGACAATTACAACAAGGGTCTCGGTCTTGATGACGGCGTTTACTACGGTATTCCGGCTCAGATGACCGATACGTCTCCGGTTACCATTTCCGGTGAAGATGTTTACTCATCCATTTGGTTACGTTGGGACCAGTACAAGGGCATCGGTATGCCGGACATCACCAGCCTTGACAGCCTTCTGGATGTTCTTGCCGAGATTCATGAAACCTATCCCACTAATGAGAATGGCGATCCTGCTTACCCCTTCACCCTTTGGGCTGACTGGGACGGCGGTGACAACATGATCGGTATTGCGAACGTTGTTCAGCTGACCACCTGGTACGGCGAGAAGATCAAGGAATCTGCTATCCTTAAGCCGGATAACACCTTCGTTCCGATCTATGACAAGACTGCAGGTTACTACAAGATCACCAAGTTCTTAAACGATGCTTACAGACGCGGCCTCGTTGATCCGGACTCCGGTACTCAGGACTGGAACTCCGTTATGAACAAGATCTCCAATGGACAGGTCAACCTGTTATGGTACTCCTGGCAGCAGGGATTCTGGAACAGCGTAGACAGAAAGCAGGATGGTACTGCTTTTGCCGTTATTCCGGTTGAAGACATGCTGTACTATGCAGACGCTGATAACTACTTCGGTTCTACCAGAGTCTGGGGTGTTGGCTCTCAGGTTGAAGGCGAAAAGTATGATCGTATCATGAAATTCCTTGACTGGTACGCATCTCCGGAAGGCCTGACCTACGAACATTGCGGTATTGAAGGCTTCACCTACACCGTGAACGATGACGGTACCTTCACTCAGATCAACTCCAACGCACTTATGGATAACCTTCCGGTTCCGGAAGAATTCGGCGGCGGCGGTTACAATGATGGCAGCAACCAGATCAACCAGTGGCTCTGCGAAGGTTACTGCACCAACCCGAATACTGGTGAGCGTTATTCTGTAAGTTACTGGAAGTCCTACAAGGAAGCTACCATGACTGAGATGAAGAAGGAATGGATGGAAAAGTACGACGCAGAAACTCCGGTTGAGTGGATGGAAAAGAACGGTAAGCTTCTTGCTTCTCCGAACGTACAGGTTCCGCTTGAAACCTACACCTCTGATCTTTCTCTGATCCGCAACCAGGTTAACGACAAGCTTTGCGATTACACCTGGAAGCTCATCTTCGTAGAATCCGATGAGGAATTCGACGCAATGTGGGATGAAATGACTGAAACTCTGAATGGTCTTGATTATCAGACTCTTTATGATTTTGATACCGCTAACTATCAGAAGGAAGTTGACGCTAAGGAAGCTGCAAAGGCAGCAGCCGGCAAGTGATCCAATCAATCTTACAATAGAGAATAAGATCATTTGAGCATTCTTAAGGGGGTCTGCACTTAGGTGCAGACCCTTTTCTAAAACGGAGGCATATATGAAGGACTTATCTGCGATTTTACCGAATGGCCAAAGCTTTAATTTCTGGGAAAAACCCCAGAATTACAACAAAACGATCGTTGTCGATCAGAAAAAAGCTGGAGATGTGCAGGATGGTACCTGTGAGCATCCTTTTAAAACGATCAGTCAGGCAGCTGAAATTGCCGAACCGGGAAATCTGGTACTTATCCATGCCGGTGAATATCATGAAACGGTATCGCCCAGATGCGGTGGTTCAAGCCCTGAAGAAATGATCACGTATGAAGCAGCAGAGGATGAGGAGGTCATCATCGCCGCTTCTGAAGTCGTTACGGATTTTACAAGAAGTACGGACTGGCGCCTGACTAATTTTGCACAGGACATTGATACTTCTAGTATTCGTATTTATGAACACGATCTGGATCCGGATATGTTCCGCGGCTATAACCCTTTCAATGCAGTAAATATTCTTCATGACCGTCTCTTCATCGAATATGAAAAGACCGACATGACCACATACCTCAACAGAAGAGGCATGATCTTTGTTGATGGAAAGCCGATGACGCAGGTTCCTCTTTACAATCACATGGCGCTGGAAGAAAACACATACTGGGTCGAAGCAAACGGCCAGAAAGTGCATTTCCGCCTGGCGGGTGATGAAGATCCTGCTGATCATAAAATTGAAATTACCGTACGTGAGCAGTGCTTTGCACCAAAGACTCCGTTCTTAAGTTATATCAAAGTCAAGGGAATCACGATGAAGCATGCGGCTACCGGCGCACCGGTTCCGCAGCGCGGCGCAATTTCCGCATACCGCGGACATCATTGGGTCATTGAAAACTGCACCATTGACTGGTCAAACTGCGTAGGCATCGATGTCGGCAACGAATGCTGGCATCATGAGCCCGGCCAGGAACAGCAGATCGGTTACAGCGTGATCCGCGGATGTACCATCAAAGACGTAGGCGTTTGCGGTATTGCCGGTCTTTTTGCCGAAGAACTGCTGATCGAGGATAATCTGATCGAAGGCACCGGCTGGCAGAAGATGGAACTTTCCTGGGAAGCCGGCGGTATCAAGCTTCATAACAGCGTAAACGGCCTTACGAGAAGAAATGTTTTCAAGAACACCTTAAGAGCTGATCATATCTGGTACGACTGCGGTAATGAAAACAACCGTATAACCGGCAATCTGTTCCTGAACGGCATTGAACAGCGTGAAGCGATCTTCATTGAGTGCACCAGAGAAGGCGTCAACCTGATCGACAATAACATTTTCTGGAATGTTGAGGGACGTTTTGATCCTGATAAAATTCCGGTCGAACCGGGCTCCACCGGCTGGTACAAGACCCGCGAGCACGATGTGGTCAATGGTTACGCCATCTACGGTGAGGGTACCGATCGTCTGTACATTACGCACAACTTCATCGGCAACTGCAGATACGGCGGATACTACGCAAAGCCGGTTGGCTTCCGTGTTTCCAAGATGGACCGCGGCGGAACGTCCAGAAAGGCTGTGCTCACCAATAACATTTTCTACGAATGCGGTGAATCTGCAATCACGTTCCCGACCCTGGACAATACGTCGGACGGCAACCTGTTCCTTTCCATGAGCGGCGGTTTCCTCCGTGTCATGTATCCGGAACCGGAAGTCTGCCTGGATTTGAAGACCTGGCAGGAATTCTGTGGATTTGATCAGAACAGTCAGAACGGCTGGTTCGATATTGAAATGGACGATGAGAAGCTTGAGCTTTCCGTTATTCCGGAGAAGAAGGCTCCGAATAACTTCCGTAAGTCCATTCAGCGTGCAGGCTACATTCACGATCCCAAGGATCTCAAGAATGTTGCTGCTGATCCGCATATCGTAAGCGACTTCTTTGAAGAAGAGAAGGCCGCAGGCGATGTTGTTCCCGGTCCCTTCAATGTGCTGGAGATCGGCCGCACGTACAAGGTGGATCCCAGAAAGAAATACTGATCCGTCTGTTATTAAAACAAAACAGAGCAGCCGGAAAACCGGCTGCTCTGTATAATAATAAAACCGAAAATGATCTGCGTTATTTGCAGAAGGAATTTCAAGAACACCTGCGTAATCAGTGGGCTTTTTTTCGGGAAGCTCTCAGAAAAGAACGCCTGCAGTCTGCGTGAAACTTACCGGACCATATCCCGGAAGCTTGACAGCGAAGACCTGATCTTCCGGCTTCAGCGAATGGATCGCGGCCGCTCTTAGCGGGCGGGTGTCCATGATGAACGCATATAACCGGCCTTCCTTCTGAACGAAACGGAAATCATTTTCACGCCAGTTTTCTGCGTGTAAACAGCGGTGTTTCTTCCTTTCTTTGAATGGCATCCGTTATAAAGATATAAGCTGCGCTGTCTTAAAATCGACTGAATTTGTCTGCCTAATATAAACAATGTTAAGACAGCAGCATAAATGTAAAAATTAAGGTTAATTATTAACATGGGAGGCATATATGGATAACGAACATACCTATTCAAGAGTGACAATGGATGTTCTGGACTATATCAGTGAAAGCAGTCCGGCACATTTATCGCTTTCTGAAATCGCCTGCAGCAGAAATTGGAACATTGACCATATGATCCGCTGCTTTAAGCGGGATATCGGTATGACTCCGCATAAGTATATTGCGCTTGTTAAGGCGGATCATGCCATTAATTATGTCAACCAGGGAATGAGCCTGCAGGATATCGCGGAGCTTCTGGGGTACTCATCGGTTTCAAGTCTTTCAGCTTCTTTCAAGAATGCTACAAACCGGAATCTTTCCGAGTACAAGCATCACATGTGACATTTGAAGCGCGGCACAACGAAAGTGACTTGCATATTTGCAGGATCAGACCTATGATCAAAGAACAACAGAAAAACACCCGAAAAGGAGACGATATGAAAAATCAGTGGAATAACGAGAAACTGGATGAGATCGCAAAGAATCTTGTGGATCAGATGACTGTGGAGGAGGCGGCTTCTCAGCTGGTGTACGGAGCAAAGGCCATCGAACGCCTGAACATCCCGGAATACAACTGGTGGAATGAGACGCTGCACGGTGTGGCTCGTGCGGGCACAGCAACTGTTTTCCCGCAGGCCATCGGCATGGCAGCCATGTTTGACGAAAAGCTGCTGCAGAAGATCGGCGATATCTGCGCAACGGAGGCCCGCGGAAAATATAACGCGCTGACCAAAGAAAATGACCGTGATATTTACAAAGGCCTCACATTCTGGACTCCGAACATCAACATATTCCGTGATCCCAGATGGGGCAGAGGCCATGAAACTTACGGTGAGGACCCCTACCTTACTTCCGTACTCGGAAAAGCGATGATCCGCGGTCTCCAGGGCGACGGAAAGTACATTAAGGCAGCCGCCTGCGCCAAGCATTTTGCAGTTCATTCCGGACCGGAATCACTGCGCCATGAGTTTAACGCATGTCCCACTAAAAAGGATATGGAAGAAACGTATCTTCCTGCCTTTGAAGCGGCAGTAAAAGAGGCCAATGTTGAATCTGTCATGGGTGCTTACAACGCCGTTAACGGTGAGCCGGCCTGCTGCAACGAAGAGCTTCTTGTGAACCGCCTCCGCGGTGAGTGGGAATATGATGGCCATGTGGTTTCAGACTGCTGGGCGCTTCGGAATTTCCATGAGACCCATCATTTTACACGCAACAGCATTGAATCCGCAGCCATTGCACTGAAGCGCGGCTGTGACATCAACTGCGGATGTACTTATGATAACCTGATGTATGCCTATGAAAAGGGCATGGTTACAGAAGAAGAGATCAAGACGAGTGCGTACCGTGCCATGCGAACCAGAGCCCGTCTTGGCATGTTCACCGATGACTGCGAGTACGACAGCATCCCGTATACAGATGTGGATACCAAAGAGAATCGCATGGTTGCAAGGAAGGCTGCTGAAGAATCTATGGTTCTGTTAAAGAACGACGGTATTCTGCCGCTGAAGAAGGATGCTTATAAGACGATTGCAGTCATCGGCCCGAATGCATACAGCAACGCATCGCTGTACGGCAACTATTACGGTATGTCTTCTCATTATGTGACCAATCTGGAAGGTATCCAGAAGGCTGCTGAAGAAAATGATATTCGTGTTCTGTACAGCCGCGGATGCTGCCTGGGCACTCATTCCGATGACAATCTTTCACGTCCGGATAAATATGAGAGTGAAGCTGTAGCCTGTGCAAAGGCAGCTGATCTTGTTATTCTCTGCCTGGGCCTGGATGAGTTTATTGAAGGTGAGGAGGGCGATGCTTCCAACAGCGATGCATCCGGTGACAAGCTGGATCTGCTTCTTCCGGATGTTCAGCGTCAGTTATACGATCGTCTGAAGAATCTGGGCAAGAAGATGATCCTTGTCATGAATGCCGGAAGCTCCATCGATGTCAGCGCGTTTGATGAAAAGACCAGTGCCATTGTTCAGTCCTGGTACAGCGGTGAGGAAGGCGGCAATGCTCTTGCTGAGATCCTGTTCGGTGCCATCAGCCCGTCCGGACGTCTTCCGGTCACGTTCTACTATAATGACAACAATATTCCGGAATTCACGGATTATCATATGGCCGGCAGAACGTATAAGTTCATTAAGGAAGCACCGTTATATCCCTTTGGTTATGGCCTTTCCTATACCGATTTCACCTATTCGGATATCAGCCTGGAAGCCGGTGACACTGTAAAGGTTTCCGTAAACGTCGAAAATACAGGCAATACCGCCTCTGATGAAGTTGTAGAAGTATTTGTTCGTTATGAAGGTGAAGCTTTTGAAAAGCCCAATTTTACGCTTCAGGGCTTCAAGCGTATTTCGCTTCAGCCGGGTGAATCGATGAATGTGACCTTTGAACTTGAGAAAAAGCAGTTCATGAGCGTCCTTGAAGACGGCAGCAGAGAACTTCTTGCGGGAGAATACACCGTGTTCGTTGGCGGAAACGCGCCGGATGCGCGAAGCATCGAGCTTACAGGAAAGAAACCGCTTGAAGCAAAGATCGTATTCTGAGTTACAACAAAGAGCAGCAGTCTTTCATGAAGGGCTGCTGCCTTTAAAATCTGGAGGATAAAATGTACATTACAACAAAAGCCGGTGAAGTTATTGATTTTGAAACTGTGTTTGAGAGAAAAGATTCTTTATTTGACGTGACGCCTGAGCATCAGGGACGTTTTGAACGGGTGGATTATGAAACATCCGTTTATAATAACGGCGTCACCTATAAAAAATACTGCAATGTTTATCTTCCCTACGGGTATGATGAGTGCCCTGACAAAAAGTATAATGTCATGTATTATCAACACGGAAACACCTGCGATCCGGAGCTTTTCACTGAGGAAAAAGCCAAGGCTTCACTGGATGCGCTGTTTGATGAACCGGACATCGAGCCCTGCATCATGGTCTTTACGACGTATTACATGGATGTTACGGAAAATGTGGAAGAGCGTAAAAAGACTGGTTTTGTGCCGGCGGGCGATGGCAGCTGGAAGGATCTTCCCGCAAATTTCCATATGGAGGTTGCACAGGATATCATCCCAGCAATCGAACTGAAATATCGTACCTATCTGACCGGCTCCTCCCGCGAAGAGATCATTGCCTCACGTGATCATCGCGGCTTCAGCGGCTACTCCAGAGGCGCAGCCTGCACCTGGTACATGCTGCATTACGAATTTGAACTGTTTCGCTACTACGCGCCGATGAGCTGCATGACGACCGCGGACCTGGATATCTTTACCGAAGCGCCGCAGGCGGTCGTTGAAGAATATCTGACGGCTCCGATGAAAGCGCATCCGGAGATGAAATTCTTTATTTACGGAACAAACGGTCATCCGCACGATGTGTCCCGCATGACGGACCAGATGAAATTCATGGTTCATCACCCGTTGATTTCCTTTGGCCAGGATCCGGAAAAGAACAATTTCTATTTCGGCATTTCCGATTTAACGCATACGGACCTTTATGCTCCGTACTATTTCTACAATTCCCTGAAGGTGTTGTTCAAATAAAGTCCGCAAAGCTGAAAACTTTTTTATTTTTAAACTAATAAACAGAAAGAACTGCCGCATGTGATAGGTGTTCGTGATTCCGGATACATATCAATTATGCGGCAGTTCTTTATATTAGGTGATATTTTATTTTTACTTTTTGATCTTCAGTTTCACGGCATTAACGGACATACCGGGTGCCTGGTAAATAAACTTTTCAGAGGCCCCGCAGAGTTCCACAGTCTCGTCCGATACCACACCGGGATCATCAATGGTATTTTCCGCATCCGGCGCGCCGTAGAAGCGGTCCACGGTATAAGTGTCCTCCACAGCTGTGTCAAGGGCAATGGTTACATCGTCCGGCTCCTCACTGAAGTTGACGATCTTGATGATCACTTCATCGTCAGTGGCTGTTGCAACACTGCACATGGACGGATAATGCGGAAGCTCGACTTCCGCAACCATATCACCGTCAACAGAGAAGATTGCTTTTTCTTCATCATAGGTGCAGGCAAAACGGTGGAATTCACCGTCGCGGATCCGGACCGGAATATCGGCCTTCAGGATCTCCGGACGCAGGAAACCGCGCTCGACGGAAGCCTTTTCCCCGCGCACGATGAAGCGAATGGGCTCCAGGTTGAACAGCTTCCAGGGATCCGTGGGAACCGGCTGCATGCGGTCGTAGAAGGAGAGCGGCTTGGGAGCGCACAGTATACCGATGCCGGTGGGAACATCGCTCTTTACTTCAACCTCGGCTTCAAATGTACCGCAGTTTAAGTCAATGTCACCTTCACACGTGCCGACAGCTGCGACAAGATCCACCGCTTGATAGAACGGCGGCTCTTCCTCATATTCCTTTGGATTCAGTTTCAGTACACAGGTTCCGTTCTGTTCTTCGTGCAGGCCGTGAACATTCTTCTGAACTGTGCAAGGCATACCGTTCAGTACAGCATTCTTAAAGACGGTACCGGAAAGACCGGAAACAAAAGGATACCCGTGAAGCGCACGGTAAACGGTATTCGTTTCCTCCTGAGACTCCACGACACGATCGCCGCGGTTCTTTCCGAAAATGCTGAAAGCATAATATGAAGGGATGACGTGGCTTCTGTAGTTGTCGTAAATGATCAGGTTCGGATACCAGGAGTGATAGTGTACATGCTCAAAAAGAGGCGCATAGGAACACAGTTTCACCTTGTCCTGATTCCGTTCAAATCCCACCATGAACATGGCCTCGGCAACCGCGCCGCGGATCTGGCCTTCATAGGTCTGGTTGACGGAAAACTCACCGACAAAAATATCGGGCTTTGAACGGTCGTAATCGTCATAGAGGCCGATGTTTTCCGCATAAAATTCCGGCATGTTGTAATAGTGATCGTCCACGATGTCCGGCTTTAGTTCTTCATCCTTCGTATTGGAAAGAATAATGAGTTCCGGATACTTTGCGAGAATACGTTCCTTGAAATACAGGAAGCGGCGGATGTATTCCGGTCCCCAGTTTTCATTACCGATCTCCAGATATTTCAGCTTGAACGGCTCTTCGTGGCCCATCTCTGCACGGTATGCGCCCCATTTTGTGTTCTTGTCGCCCAGCGCATATTCCAGCGCGTCCAGCGTATCCTGCAGCATGTCATCGATTTCTTCGTCATTAAAGTAATAAGGACATCTTCCCTGGCAGGTCATACCGCAGTTGCAGACATACAGCGGCTGTACATCCAGGTCTTCGCAAAGCTGAAGGTATTCATGGAAACCAAGGCCGTTAGTGGAGCGATAGTGCCACAGAAGCCAGAAGCTTGGGCGTTCCCATACAGGGCCGATGGTTTTTCTGAAGAACATCGCAGTCTCCATTGTAAAGCCTTCCACAATGCATCCGCCCGGGAAACGCATGAATCCGGGATGCATGTTTTTCAGTTTTTCCACAAGATCCTTACGAAGTCCGTGACCGTTATATGTATCCACCGGCATCAGTGAAGAGAAGCCAAAAAGTACTTTTCCGCCTTCAGGCGCCGTGATGACAAAGCTGCCGTTTCCGGTCGTTCCATTTGCTGTCAGAGATACCGTATACTGTTTCCAGTCAGAACTGTCTATTGTTAACTCTGCTTCGGAATAGACGTTTTCCCCTTCACAGACGGAAAGCTGCAGATGAACCGGATCCTTCGCCTTTGCAAAGCACATGAATTGATAAGAACTGCCGTCGACCTGCGGTACACCTGCGTAACCGATGTTCTTCAGGCATCCGCCTTTTTCAAATTCTGCTTGAAGAGCGGCCTTTCGTACCGCATTCAGTGTATCATCAAAATTAAGGGACATCGCACAGTTCTCTGTGTACCATGCCGGGACCTGTGTGGGCACGATGTGGTTGTCACGTACCCATTCGTTCATTCCTTCGCCGTTGTTGAATTCATCCACCCAGCCTGTGGGAGAAATAAAGGTTTTTCCGTTATCGTTCGTGACACAGTCTTCAGGAATCAGAGAGTCCTCAAAGGAGCGGTTGCGAAGCATTTCCGGATACATGCCGCCATCGCCGGCGTGGCTGATGTCTTCAAAGAAGATACCGTAAAGATCCGGCGCTGTGTCAAAACGCTTTGAATTGGTTTTAACAGTAATTTTACTCATAAAAATCTCCATTCCGCCGCCTTAGGCTGGCGGCACAAATAGTAATGAA
>CAMGCK010000039.1 GCA_946040795.1 uncultured Lachnospiraceae bacterium | reverse complement strand
CAGACTGAAATCAGCAGACGTACCTATTATCGGTATAAAACACAGGGGCGCAAGCCGCATGATGAAAAGTGGATGAGTGCTTATCTGGTCTGGAAGGATCTGTATGAGCAAGGGGAGACCATTGTTGAAATCATGGAAAAAACTGAAATCAGCAGACGTACCTATTATCGGTATAAGGCTTATTATGAGGAACAGATTGAAGCCTGAAGCCCTTCGGTATTATTTGAGTGAGGGCAATGAAGATTCTGTGTTAACAGTTGAAAAACATAGACAAACGGTGATATGATTTGAGTATCATTATCCCAAGGGGGACCCATTTTGGATTACGATGCTGAGAAAAACAAGATGATTGAACTGATTTCACGCCTGAATGCAGCTTCTGCTGCTTACTACAATGGCGAAGAGATCATGAGTAATTTTGAATATGATAAGCTTTATGATGAACTGACTGCGCTGGAAACGGAAACCGGAGAGATTCTTCCGGACAGCCCCACGCAGCGGGCCGGTGCGGAAGCGGTCGATGAGCTGCCTAAATTCCGCCATGAGTATGTAGCGCTCTCTTTGGCAAAAACGAAGGATGTGGACGAATATATTGCCCGGTTCCGTGAGCATGTATACAGTACGCGTCATGAAGAGATCCACAACCGGAAGCATAACAATCATGTTACGGTCATGTGGAAATGTGATGGCAGTACGGTACAGCTGTATTATAACGGCGGCCGCCTGGAGCATGCGGTGACACGCGGAAACGGTGAAGTGGGTTCGGTGATCGACCATAATGCGCCGTATATTAAGGGCATTCCGATGACCATCGCCTTCAGCGGAAAACTGGTCGTGCGCGGCGAGGCTCTGATGACCTATACAGAATTTGAACGCATTAATTCGGAACTTCCTGTGGAAGAGCAGTACAAAAACCCGCGCAATCTGGCCAATGCAACGATCTCGCTGCTGGATTCACGTGAAATGCGCCGGCGTGAGATCGAGTTCCATGCGTTTGATCTGGTGGCCAAGGAGGACAGCCCGGCGGATCGTGAAAAGCATGCACAGGTGACTGAACGTAAGGATGCTGATGTGCGTGGAGCAGAGACGGTGGAGAGCATATGGTTCAATGACCTCGGTGATGATTTCATGGAACGTCTGAACTGGCTTGCCGATATGGGATTTAATGTTGTAGAGCGCACGGAAGTTTCCGTGGATGAATTGAAAGATACATTGGCACAGTGGGAAAAGCGGGTTCCGGAGATTGATTTCCCCGTTGATGGCCTGGTCTGCACCATGAGTGACTGCGCGTACTCCCGGGATCTCCCCGGTACCGGTCATAATCCGCACATCATGAAAGGCATGGCACTCAAATGGCAGGATGAGACGGCTGAGACCACACTGCGTGACATCAAGTGGCAGGCCACCCGAACGGGACTTCTGGCACCGGTTGCGGAGTTCGACCCGGTGGAACTGGAGGGAACAACAGTCGTTCGTGCAACACTGCACAATCTGTCTTATATTCTGTCGATGGACCTGAAACTGGGCGATACCGTGCAGATTGCCAAGATGAACAAGATCATCCCGGCGGTGGTTCAGAATGATTCCAAAGAGCGTGAATGGGAAGGAGAAGAACTTCCGGAAGATCTGAAGGAACGGTACGCGGTACCGGCGGTTTGTCCGGTATGCGGCGCTGAAACGGAAATTGAATTCACAGGCGGCAATACCCGCAGTTTTGTGGTGAAATGCCCGAACCCGGAGTGTGCCGCAAAGAAAATCCGCTCATTGGCACATTTCTGCGAGCGGGATTGTATGAATATCATCGGTATGTCGGAGGCTACGGTGGAGAAATTCGTGGACGAGGGTATCATCCATGATTATACGGATTTCTTCAAGTTGGATGAACATCCGGAAATTGCGGAAATGGAAGGCTTTGGCGAAAAGAGCTGGCAGAAGTTTGTGAATGCTGCTGAAAACGCTAAAAAATGCACATTTTCGGGACTTTTCAATGCACTTGGTATTGCAAACCTTGGTAAGGGTCAGGCCAAGCTATTGTACAATTATTATGCGCAAAACGGCACACCCGGCGAGCGTGTGTCGGAAAATTTCCTGGCGGATGTGAAGGCGGGAAGAGATCTTTCGGAGATTGAAGGCATCGGACCGGTCATGAACCAGGCGATTCATGCATGGGCGGAAGAAAACCTGTCAACGGGCAAGACAGCGCTCTGTACGGTATTTGAAAAACTCTATGCCATGGTCGACATTACGGATGACGTGATCCCGGAGAAGACTTCAGACGGTGAGGAAAACACAGCATCAGCCGCTGTAAGCGGAAAGACCTTTGTCATTACCGGCGCGGTCAGTCATTTCAAGAACCGTGATGAACTGAAGGAGAAGATTGAATCCCTGGGTGGTAAAGCGGCCGGTTCGGTTTCATCAAAGACCGATTTCCTGATCAATAATGATGTGACATCGACATCGGGAAAGAATAAAAAAGCAAAGGAACTGAATATTCCGATTATTTCAGAAGAAGATTTTCTGAAGATGATCGGAGAAATGTGATTTTTGTGAATACAAGCAAAAAAATACAGCGAGCCGGAAAATTAGGGCTCGCTGTATTTAGCGGAAAAAGGTTCAAAAACCATTATATTAATTGTATATAAGATGTAAAAACAATTAATTTAATGGTTTTTATGCTGAAATGCAATTGACTTTTTAGCTTGGAAGACATAGAATTAAGTCCACAAACAGGAGGTTACCATGAAACAGTTTGTAGTTCCGGAAACGGTAAAGGCGGAAGAAATCAAGGCGGTGCGGAAAAAGCTGAAGATCACACAGCAGGAGTTTGCGGAACTAATCGGGGTATCCAAGCCTACGGTGGAGCGTTGGGAGATGGGAAAGAAGCCTGTAACCGGCCCGGTCGTTTTGCTGCTTCAGATGATTTCTCATGATGTGGACTATGTTTTATCACTTGAGTATCCGGAGAAAACAAGGCCGCTCCGATTAAAATACATGCACGGTGATAAGCTTTGTACCATCATGGATGTGGATGAACTGCGTCAGGAAATTGATATTTTAAATTTTACGGATCATGTGATGTTTCGTGCCTTTGGAGCGAATGAAAACCCCTCCTGGGAGGATTATCAGAACCTTTTGAAAAGCCGCTGTTTTCCGGAGAACCGTGACAAAATGAAATTGGTGCTGAAAGACCTGGATCTGCCGTTTTATGATCCGCTTTTGATTATCAGGAAAACTGAAGGACGTATGGCGGAAGATGATTTCAGGATTCTGATAGAGTAATGGTGGGGTATCAGTGTCAGTAAGCCGGAAACATGCAGCGGGGACGGATAGGAAATGGTAGAACTTTTTGAACAGAATGTCAGAACGATTGATCGCCAGTCATCTAAGGGAAATCAGCTTAAGTGGGAAAACGGAGGGTTCTGGTATAAAGCGGATTATACGGGATATGAAGGACTTGCGGAGTATCTAGTATCACAACTGCTTGCGTTTTCTACGTTGGATTCGGAAATGAGGGTCATGTATGACTTGGAAACAATCAGTTATCGAGGACAGAAGATGAATGGCGTTCGAAGCAGAAATTTTCTGAAAGATCGATGGCAGATCATTACACTGGAACGATTGTTTTATCAGTTTTTCGGCAGCAGCCTGCATGACGCAGTCTGGAGGATCAATGACCATCGGCAGCGCCTGATATTTCTTGTGGAGCAGGTGGAACGGATCACCGGCCTGAGAGAATTTGGGAAGTATATGAATCGGATTCTGACGATTGATGCTTTTTTTCTGAATGAAGATCGGCATACGCACAATCTGGCTGTGCTGATGGATGAAGCGGGAAATTTTAAATACTGCCCCGTGTTTGATCACGGAGCAGCGCTTCTTGCCGACACAACATTGGATTATCCGCTGTCGGGGGATGTATATGAAATGATGGGGCAGGTCCGTTCAAAGACGTTTTGCCCGGATTTTGAAGAACAACTTGAAATTTCCGAGCAGCTTTACGGCAATAATCTGAGATTTTTCTTCACAACAAAAAATGTAGATGATCTTCTTTACAAAATCAGCGAGATGGAAGGGGATTATTCTCAGGAAGTAATCCGACGGGTACAAACAATACTTCATGAGCGGATACGCATTTTTTCGTATCTGTTTGATCGGCATTGACTGTTACCGTATCAGTTTTAACTTTTCCTGATATTTTGTCAGATCCCGCGCAAACCAGACATTGATGCCGAAAGCGCACGCGGAGAACAGCGTCAGCAGCACGAGCGGCAGCCGGTAGCTTCCGCTGGCCTGTTGAAGGGCACCGATGACCGTCGGGAACAGGGAGTTGATGATGCTGTCCAGACTGAGCATGGCGTAGTTTGATGAGAAATACTTATTACCGAACATATAGCGGATGCAGGAGGGAAGCATTGTCGCGCTGCATCCGTAATTCAGCAGCATGAGGCAGGCTCCGGGAACATACAGAACCATGGACGTGGTCAGGCTGCCCAGCAGAATCAGGGCGATGGCCGAACACTGAAGCACAGAGATCACATAGATGGCGCGCTTCAGACCGAGCTTGTCAAACAGAATGCCGAAGCCCAGACGGGCAAAGCCGTTAAACAGTGCGGCAATACTGACGATGGTGGCTGCCACCGTGGAAGTGATCATCATTTCTTCCTGCATGATCGGGGCGTTATGATTGATGATGGAGAGTCCCAGACTCTGGCTGCAGACCGCGGAGATGAAGGACAGCCAGAAAAGGCGGGTGCCCAGCATGGTTTTAGTTTCCACATCGGGAAGTGTGGTCTGCTTTTCAACAGCAGCTTTCATTTTCTCTGTATCTAAGGAGGGAACTGCATCATCGGAAGTGTTTGCCTCATTTTTTTCATCTTCCTTCAGTTCCCCTTCCTTCGGTGCGCGCACAAAGAAAGAGAGGAGAAGAAGCATCGCTCCGCAGGTGATGCCGATGAAACGGAAAGAGATAAAAACACTGAAGCGCGTGGTCAGTGCATTGACCACCGGCGCAAACAGAGTGGTGGAAAAGGCATAGCCCATGAGCAGCAAGCCGGTTGCGGTTGCAGGCTGTTTGGGCATCCATTTCGGGAAGGTGGAAACAGCCACGTTATAACCCATTCCGATGCCAATGCCCGCCAGAATACCGTACAGGACAAAAACCTGCCAGAGCGCGTTTGCAAAGCTCAGCAGGAAGAAACTGGTAAAGATGATCACGGCAACGATTCGGATCAGGTTTGCCGGCGCGATTTTCTGAATGAGTTTTCCGGCCAGAATGCTTCCCACGGAAAAGATTAGTACGTTCAGTGTGAAGCACAGTGAAGTCTGGGAGCGGGTGGCATTCAGAGCTTCTTCAAGCGGGACCACAAAAATGGACCACGCCAGCGTGATGCCGATGAAAAGGAAAATAAGTAAGCCCGTCAGAAGGTGAAGTATACGTTTCATAATAAGATCCTTTGCTTTTGAAAAGTGGACCTTTGGCTGTGGGCGGAAGGTCCGGGCCGTTGCTCATCACAAGAACAGGAAATCACGCGGCACCGTCTTTCAGTATAGTCTTTTTCAGTGAAGTTTCAAGGAAATTTCTGCGTAAAAAGCATTATAAAAGTTTCGGGAAATTGAATTATACGATTTATTTTTTTGTGGAAAAATGGTATTGTGAGTGACAAGATCGACGGCATGTTTACGGAACTGGAGAATTTTGGCGATGAAACCACATATGGTTCTCAGCCCACCTTTGTCTGGCCGGTCGATGTTAACGGCAAAACTGAATTTGTTTATGTGGGTGACCGTTGGAAATACCACTATTACAAAGAGGGTGAGGAACGTCTTTCTCCGCTGGAACACATGAAGGCGTACTACTGCCAGTCCAGTTTTGTCATTCTTCCCATTCATTTTGATGGTGAACGCCCGTATATTGAATATGCGGAGGCGTTTGATACAGAAGCGTTTAATTAATTTCAGGAGGTACTACCATGTTAATGAAAAAAATCAGTAACCAGCTGCCCGAAGTTTCTCGTATTGGTCTGGGCTGCATGCGTCTTACCGAGCTTGCGGATACCAAGGCTGTGGGCGAATTCATCGATCGCGGTCTGGATCTTGGCATCAACTTCTTTGACCACGCGGATATTTACGGCGGCGGTAAATGTGAAGAAATCTTCGGTGAAGCGCTTACTCCGGAGCGCAGAAATAAAATGGTCATCCAGACCAAGTGCGCCATTCGTCCGGGAGTGGCTTTTGACTTTTCCAAGGCGCATATTCTTGCAAGCGTTGACGGAAGCCTGAAGCGTCTGAAGACCGATCACATCGATATTCTGCTCCTGCATCGTCCGGATGCGCTGTACGAGCCGGAAGAAGTTGCGGATGCGTTCCGTACCTTAAAGGCAGCCGGAAAGGTTACTGCTTTTGGCGTCAGTAATGAAAATCCGTGGCAGATGGAACTTCTGCAGAGCGAACTGGACGAGCCGCTTGTGGCAAATCAGATCCAGTTCTCCATCGCGCATTGCCCGACCATTGATGCCGGTCTAACTGTCAACATGGGTCATGACAATTCAGTCATGCGTGACGGCGGCATTCTGGACTACTGCCGTTTAAAGAAGATCACCCCGCAGGCTTGGTCTCCGTTCCAGTACGGTATGTTTGAAGGCGTGTTCATCGGCAGTGAAAAGTATACCAAGCTGAATGAAGTTCTGGAACGTCTGGCTGAAAAGTACGGTGTCACGGTCAATGCCATCGCCATTGCATGGATCCTCCGCCATCCGTCCAAGATGCAGGCCATCATCGGCAGCATGAGTGCTTCACGTATTGAAGGTATTGCGAAGGCAGCAGATATTACGCTGACGCGTGATGAGTGGTATGAACTGTATCTGGCAGCAGGAAAGATCTTACCGTAACGGAATTGATAGGATTTAAGCGTATATTTCGAGTGATTTGTCGGAAGGTCTGTACAGTTTTATACTTCCGGCTCCACATCGCGATCGCAGACCAGCTCACCATCGACCACCTTTAATTCGCGGCACTGAACAACAGCCTTGCAGCGGGCTGCCGGTGACAGCTTTTCGCGTTCTTCTTCGGTCAGCACTTCGTGGCTGTACGGATGGCAGAAGTAGAAGATGAATGCGCGCCCGTCCTTGACCACAACATCGGCGTGATGGCCCAGACCCTGGTCGGTCGGAAGGCTTCCGCTCTTATCCAGAATGTTCTTGCAGCGGGCCCAGTGTGTGAAGTCCTCGGACTTGTAGACAGCCAGGCCGCTCCAGAAATCACTGATCATCCACTTGATTCCATCGAGCTCAAATACATTCGGGCCTTCCTGCGCGCAGTCTGTGATCTCACGGCCAATTTCTGTCCAGTTATAAAGATCATTGGAAACGGCAGCGTGCGTGAAGGAGTTGTCATTCTCTTCCTTGAACCACATTTTCCAGGTACCCGGCTCTATTTCGTAAACGCATGCGTCAATGACGCGCTCGGAATTCAGGTCGATTTCCTTATCAAAGGTCCAATGCCAAAGATCCTCTGAAGTGTAGTGCAGCATGTCGCGCGGATACTGCCAGTTTTCCGGAATGCCCTGAATATAAGAAACATACATATGGTAGACACCGTCGTGGTAGATAACTTCCGGTGCCCAGAAGGTGTTGTGACCGGGTTCAATGTCCAGACCCTCCAGCGCGCCGCGATACATCCAGCTGCACAGGTCCTTACTGACTGCAACACCGATCTTCGTGCCATGTACCCAGGCCACGCCGATAATGGGCTCCACTGCGCGGCGCTGTGTGTAAAACATGTACCAGAGCTGTTCTTTTTCATTGTAAATAACGGTGGGATCCGTGGGGGCATCATAGATGGGGTCACGGAATAAAGGGGTTTTGATCTTCGGCATGATGTTCTCCTTGGTGGTTGATTTTCCGCCGCGTCTGTTCACGATGATCGGCGGATCGTATGTTGATGAAATCATAGCACCGACACCTGCCTTTTGCAATCTTTCTGAGAACGCTGCATATAAGATCAATAATCTGATCAAAAAAGGATATCTGAATAAGGTGCGTTCCGAGAACGACCGCCGTGAAGATCATCTGGAAGTGACGGAAAAGCCCGCTGTCTGAAGGGAACATCCTGCTTTGCCGAGTAAGGGCCGGCAGAGACGGTCACCGACAGCGGGCTTTAATTTGTATTCGGCAATGCCTCCGTATGCGGCTTCCGTTGATTTGGTTAAGTGCGGAAGTTGACTATTTGATACGCAAAAACTATAATGACACCAGGACCTGTCACGACACCGGGAAACTCCCGGAGAGCGGTATTTCCGCTCCATCGGGTCAATGATCATATCAGAGGAGAACATTATGAAGATCGTACTGGAACACCTGACCAAGAAGTTTCCGAACCGCAACAAAAAAGTGGGCGGATTCGTGACGGCTGTCAGTGATTTTAATATTGAGATCCCGGATGGAAAGCTGATTGGCCTTCTGGGCCCCTCCGGCTGCGGAAAAAGTACCGCGCTCAATCTGATCTGCGGACTGGAAAAGCCCACGGAAGGACATATTTATTTTGGCGAAGACGATGTCACCAAACTGCAGCCCGAGAACCGCGGTGTGGGACTTGTTTTCCAGAACTATGCGCTTTACCCGCATCTTACCGTTCAGCAGAACATCACATTCCCGCTGGAGAATCTGCGCGGCAAGGATAAAATGACCAAAGAAGAAATGGCAGCCAAGGCATTGGAGGCGGCCAAACTTGTTCAGATCGAGAACCTGATGGAACGTAAGCCCAGTGAAATGTCCGGCGGCCAGCAGCAGCGTGTGGCCATCGCCCGTGCGCTTGTAAAGAGACCCCGCGTTCTGCTGCTTGACGAGCCGCTGTCCAATCTGGACGCCCGTTTAAGACTGCAGACCCGTGAAGAGATCCGCCGTATTCAGCGTGAGACCGGCATTACCACGATCTTTGTCACGCATGACCAGGAAGAGGCCATGAGCATCTCCGATATGATCGTCGTCATGAAGACCGGTGTGCTGCAGCAGATCGGCAAGCCGCAGGAAGTTTATGATGATCCGGTCAATCTGTTTGTCGCGAAGTTCCTTGGAAACCCCGCCATCAATGTGTTCCGCGGAGAAGTGAAGAACGGAAAACTTTATATTGGCGAAGAGGAAGTGATGAATGTCGGCAGTGTGTCCGACCGCCCGGTCTATGTGGGCATCCGTCCGGAAGGTTTCATTCCGGATGATAACGGTGCGCTGACGCTGAATCTGACCCGTGTGGAAGTCATGGGCCGCGATACCAGCGTGGTATCCACCCATCCGGCGGCGGAGAGTGAGACTGTTCGCTCCATCATCAGCGCGGAGGACGCGGCGGGTATCGGCGGAGAGACCGTACGTTTCTTCCTGAAGCCGTATAAGGTCTTCCTGTTTGATACGGAAACGGAAGAGCGGATCCAGTTCGATCCGGAAGCGGAAGAGAATATTCCACTGGAAGCCGCGGAAGCAGCCGTTCAGAACACCGCTGAATAAGAAAGGACACGCAAATGGACAACAAAAGCATGAAGGGCTGGCTGTACCTTCTTCCGGCGATCCTTTTTCTGGGCGTCTTCATGGTGTATCCCCTCATCGATGTATTTGTTTACTCTTTTGAAGAAGGCTACAATTCCGCGTCCCAGACCTTTTTTGGCATCGGTAAGTACAACTATTCCTATGTCCTGCATGACACGTATTTCCTGCAGGCCGTAAAAAACACATTTATCCTGGTCATCATCACAGTGCCGCTTTCCACCGGCATTGCGCTCCTGATCTCGCTTGGACTGAACCATATCAAGCCGCTGAAGGAGCTTTTCCAGACCGTTTATTTCCTGCCGTATGTTACCAATACACTGGCAGTCGGCCTGGTATTCATGATCTTTTTTAAGAAGACCGCATACTCCGACGGCATGATCAATCTGCTGATCCACGCCTTCGGCGGCAATTCCGTGGACTTCATCGACGGACCCTACTGGGCCAAGATGTTTGTTCTCTGCTTCTACACGATCTGGATCGTCATGCCCTTTAAGATCCTGATTCTGACGAGCGCGCTGGCGTCCGTCAGCAAGGTCTACTATAACGCCGCCAAGGTGGACGGCACCCGTCCGTTCCGTATTTTTTACAAGATCACGCTGCCGATGATCTCTCCGATGATCTTCTATCTGGTCATCACCGGCTTCATTGGCGCGTTCAAGGCGTACTCCGACGCCGTCGCCCTCTTCGGCACGGATCTGAATGCAGCCGGCATGAATACGATGGTAGGCTATATCTATGACATGCTGTACGGAAACAGCGGCGGTTATCCGTCCTATGCATCGGCAGCGGCCATCATCCTGTTTGCCATCGTCCTGACCATCACGGTCATCAACCTGATGATCAGCAGCAAGAGATCTGTTAAGTAAGGAGGCGCGCATGAATTCAAATACCGATTTTGAAAAAATTGAAAAACGCGCACGCATAGGAAAAATCATCGGCAACACGGTGATCTACTTCCTGCTGAGCCTCTGGGCAGTCATGGTCCTGTTCCCGTTCTACTGGATGATCCTGTCTTCCCTGAAAAGCTACAGCGCGTATAACTCTGAATATGTGCCCAAGTTCTACACGCTGGCCCCGACTATCCGGAATTATGTCGATGCCTTTACAGCAGTTCCGCTTGGACGTTATTTTCTGAACACCATCATCTTTACGGTCATTACCACCGCGCTGATGGTGATTGTCATCGTCTTTGCAGCCTATGCCTTCGCGCGCCTGGATTTCCCGGGAAAGAACCTGACTTTCACGCTGTTCCTCGCGTTAATGATGATTCCGAATGAACTGGTGATCATCACGAACTTTCAGACCATCACCGGCCTGAATCTTCGCAATACCTTTGCCGGTCTTATTCTGCCGTCTGTTACCTCGGTCTTCTACATTTATCTGCTCAAGGAAAATTTTGAGACGGTGCCGAATGAACTGTACAAAGCTGCCAAGGTCGATGGTACCTCGGATTTAAAGTATCTGTTCAAGGTCATGATTCCGATCTGCCGTCCGACGGTCATCACCATTGTGATCCTGAAGGTCATCGAATGCTGGAACTCCTATGTCTGGCCGCGCCTCATCACGGACGATGCCAACTATTTCCTGGTTTCCAATGGTATTCAGGAGATCCGCGAAAACGGCTTTGGCCGTGAAAACATTCCGGCCATGATGGCCGCAGTCGTGGTCATTTCCGTACCGCTCATCATCATCTTCCTGATCTTCCATAAAAAGATCATGGAAGGCGTTTCGAGAGGAGGTACCAAGGGATGAGGATTTTTGTAAATATGAAGATGGCGCTCATTCTTCTTGCAATGGCGCTTCTTACCCTGACCGGATGCCACGGCAAGAAGGCGTCTGCAGCGTTTGAGGTTCCGGAAACCTTTGATACTGCCAAAAAGTATGAACTGACCTTCTGGGCTAAAAACGATACCAACAAGACGCAGACGGCTATTTATGAAAAGGCCATCCGTGACTTTGAGGCGGCTTATCCGAATATCAAGGTCAATATGCGCCTGTATACGGATTACAGTAAGATCTACAACGATGTTATCACGAACATTGCCACCGATACTACGCCGAACGTCTGCATCACATATCCGGATCACATTGCCACATACATGACCGGTGAGAATACGGTGGTATGCCTGGACGATCTGTTTGGTGACGCAAAATTCGGCCTGGGTGGATCCGAAGTGAACTTTGATTCTGTCCGGCAGGAGGAAATCGTGCCGGAATTCCTAAATGAGTGTATGATCGGCGGCCATTATTACGCAGTTCCCTACATGCGCTCCACGGAGGCCTGCTATGTCAATAAAGATTTTGTGGAAGCACTGGGGTATGAAATGCCGGAGAAACTGACCTGGGATTTTGTCTGGGAGGTTTCTGAGGCTGCCATGGAAAAGAATGCGGACGGCACGTTCAAGATCAACGGTCAGAATGTCATGATTCCGTTCATTTACAAGTCCACGGACAACATGATGATCCAGATGCTCCGTCAGCTGGATGCCGGTTATTCTACGGATGAGGGTGCCATTGAGATTTTCAATGACGATACCCGGAATATTCTGAAAACCATCGTCCCGTACGCAAAGAGCGGAGCGTTCTCCACCTTCAAGATCTCCAGTTACCCGGCCAATTTCCTGAATGCCGGCCAGTGTATCTTTGCCATCGATTCCACTGCGGGTGCCACCTGGATGGGCTCCAAAGCACCGCTTCTGGATATTTCAGCCGATCAGCTGGTGGATTTTGAGACCGTTGTTTATCCGATTCCGCAGTTTGACCCGGAGAACCCGAAGATGATCTCTCAGGGACCTTCCGTCTGCATCTTCAATAAAGAAGACCCGCAGGAGGTTCTGGCATCCTGGCTGTTCATGCAGTATCTGCTGACAAGTGACGTGCAGATCGCTTATTCGGAAACGGAGGGCTATGTTCCCGTAACAACAAAAGCACAGCAGGACGGCGCGTACCTGGATTACATCGCCCGGGCAGGAGAGAACAACAACCTGTTCTACGATGTGAAGATCAAGGCGGCGCAGGTGCTTGTGAATAATACGGAAAACACCTTTGTCACGCCGGTATTCAACGGTTCGGCATCCTTGAGAAGCGCAGCGGGTCAGATGATCGAGGAGGTCACCAAGAGCGTCCGCCGTAAGAAAAATGTGGATGACGCGTACCTGGATGATCTGTTTGAAGAAATGACCAAGCTCTATAAGCTGGATCAGGTGGAAGCTGCATCGGGAAGTACCGATCTGGGGCCGCTCCCGGGAACCGCAAAGGCGCTTCTTTACGGCCTGGCGGGCGCGTGGGTCCTCATCGGCTGCTTCTTCATTGTCGATGTGCTGAAGAAAAGGAAAAAATAAACCGGAAATCCGTGCAAAGCGTCAAAATCCGCGAAAAGCATTGATTTTCCTAAAAAGTGAAGTATAATAATGAACTGGATGAGAGGTGTCTTGACACCCTTGTCCGGTTCATTTTTTACGCGTGTGTCCCATGAGCGGACATCGCAGAAGAGGAGAAAACTATGAAAAAGATCCTGGCACTTGTACTGGCTCTTTCAATGGTTCTGTTCATGGCAGCCTGCGGCAATAAGCAGACGGAAGAAACCACGACGACCGCTGAAGAGACCACGACAACTGCAGCTGAGGAAACCACGACTGCAGAAGAAACTGAAGAAGAATATGATTTTGGTTCCATGAGCTATGACGAGTACTGCGCAGCAGAACTGAACGATGAAGTCACCGTTCTCTGCTATGTACAGAATACTCAGTCCTGGTGGGACAACAAGATCACCGTATACGCTGCCGATAAGGACGGCGCATATTTCATCTATGAAATGGCTTGTGAAGAAGCTGACGCTGAGAAGCTCGTTCCGGGCGCTTGCATCATCGTAAGCGGCTACAAGAGCGAGTGGTCCGGTGAAGTTGAAATCGTTGACGCGACCTTCACCTTCGTTGAAGACTTTGGCGAGTACGTTGCGGAAGCAAAGGATGCTACCGATCTTCTGGATGATGAAGAAGCTCTGCTTTCCGTTCAGAACCAGCTGGTTTCCTTCAAGGACATGGTCGTTGAATCTGTTTCCTACAAGAACGACGAGCCGGGCGATGACATTTACGTTACTCTTTCCAAGAACGGCGTAAATCATGATTTCTGCCTGGAGTACTACTTAAACGGTTCTGAAGAGGAATTCTACAACACCGTCGGCAGCCTGACCAAGGGCCAGGTCGTTGATGTTGAAGGCTTCCTGTACTGGTACAACGGCATGAACCCGCATCTCACCAAGGTGACTGTCAAGGGCGATGTCGCTGCAAAGTCTGAAGGCGTCATGACTTACGAAGAATACGCTGCAGCAGCTGTTGATGACGAAGTTGTCATCGAAGCTTATGTCCAGGATACTCAGTCCTGGTGGGACAACAAGATCACTGTATACGCAGCAGACGCAGACGGTGCTTACTTCCTGTATGAGATGCCGTGCTCTGAAGAAGACGCTGCAAAGCTTGTTCCGGGCACCAAGATCAAGGTTACCGGTTACAAGAGCGAGTGGTCCGGTGAAGTTGAGATCACCGATTCCGAATTTGAGTTTGTTGAAGACGGTACCTGCTATGTTGCACCGGCAGTTGAAGTTACCGGTGAAGATGACCTTGCTGCATTCATGAACCAGAAGGTCTGCATGGCTGACATGACCGTTTCCAAGGTCGCGTTCAAGAATGATGAGCCGGGCGATGACATTTATGTCACCCTGACCCTGAACGATGTAACCTACGAGTTCTGCCTGGAGTACTACTTAAACGGTTCTGATGAAGAGTTCTACAACCTTGTCAGCGGCCTGGAAGAGGGTACTGTTGTTGATGTAGAAGGTTACATGTACTGGTACAACGCTCCGAACATGCACATTACTGCTGTAACGGTGAAATAATTCCGCTTTTCCCAATAGCTGGGACGGTCCCCGCGGTACATTCACCGAACTGATCAACATGCTTCGGACACTATAATGCGAGGGCGGGAATCCATTTGGATTTCCGCCTTTTTCTTGTCGTTTTGCACAACAAAAAAGCCCTCCTTTTGTGCTTTTTAGTCAAAACGGAAATCTTGATTTCAGCCCTTCAAAATTCGTTGAAAATCAAAATATCAGTTGTTATAATTTCAAAAGATCAAATGCCGAAGTGGAGGTTTCTGTCTTCGGTAAGGCAAAAGAATAAGGGTAATACTTATTCATGGTTCGTTATATCCAGGGAGGTATAAAATGAATTTAGTTTATGATGTTGAAGACAGACCGAAATTCGGTCAGATGCTGATTTTCGCACTTCAGCAGGTCCTTGCCATCCTTGCAGCCACCATCGCTGTTCCGATGATCATCTCCGGTACTTATCCGGCAGGTGAGGTTGTAATGAGCCCGGCAGCAGCCCTGTTCGGTGCCGGTATCGGTACTATTGTTTATGTATTATTCACCAAGGCCAAGAGCCCGGTATTCTTAGGTTCATCCTTCGCGTTCCTCGGCTCCATGGGTGCTGCATTCTCAGGCGCGCTGTCTGTAGCAGGAGGTTTCCTTGGTATCATCATCGGTGCCGGCTTTGCAGCTCTTGCTTACGTGGTCATCGCGATCATCGTTAAGTTTGCCGGTGCAGGCTGGGTCAACAAGATCATGCCGGCACAGGTCATCGGCCCCACCGTTGCCATCATCGGTCTTTCCCTTGCAGGCAATGCAGTCGGCGACCTTCAGACGGCTGATGCAGGCGGCAGCGTATATGTTGCTCTGATCTGCGGTCTGGTAACTCTTCTTGTTGTTTGCCTCTGCTCCGTTTACGGTAAGAAGATGGGCAAGCTCATCCCGTTCATCATCGGTATCTGCGCAGGCTATGTTGTAGCTCTGATCTTCACCCTGATCGGCAATGCCGCAGGTGTTGACGCGCTGAAGGTTATCGATTTCTCCATCTTTGAAGGCCTGAAGGTCTTTGAAGTTCCGGAATTCACCTTCCTGAAGGCTGCTAAGGGCTTTGGGGACATAAGCGGCGGTTACATCCTTTCACTGGCTGCAGCGTATGTTCCGGTTGCTCTTGTAGTATTCGCTGAGCATATCGCTGACCATAAGAACATTTCTTCCATCATTGGCAGAGATCTTCTTGAGAAGCCGGGTCTTCACAGAACCCTCCTTGGCGATGGCGTCGGTTCCTTTGCAGGTGCTATCTTCGGCGGCTGCCCGAACACCACTTACGGTGAGTCCATCGCATGTGTTGCCATCTCCGGCAATGCTTCTGTTGCAACGATCATTTGCACCGCAGTGCTCTGCCTGCTGATCTCCTTCTTCGGCCCGTTCGTAACCTTCCTGGATTCCATCCCGGCTTGCGTTATGGGTGGTGTCTGCATGAGCCTGTACGGCTTCATCGCAGTATCCGGTCTGAAGATGGTTCAGAAGGTTGACCTCAACGATAACAGAAATCTGTTCGTTGTTTCCGTTATTCTGATTGCCGGTATCGGCGGTTTGGCTCTGAACTTCGGTGCTGTTACCATCACTGAAGTTGCTACCGCACTGATCCTCGGTATCCTGTTCAACGTTGTCCTTGGCGGTAAGAAGGGCTGATCTCGTTGACGAACGATATTTATAAGAATTAAGTCATATAAAAGACCGGTCCCGCGGTAAAATAAGCGGAACCGGCCTTTTGTGACTAATTAATCTTCTGAATTTTGCGAAGGAGAATGGCTGTATGAGACTTTGTGTATCCGTTCCCTGCTTTTTCGGGAATATGAATTTTACAGACGCGATCCGTAGTGTAAAGGCGTGCGGTTATGACGCAGTGGAGACCTGGGGATGGGAAGGCCTGGACCTGAAGGAGACCCGCCGTGTACTGGATGACTGCGGTGTGGAAATGCTGGATATGTGCACGTCCGAGTTTGACATGACAGATTCCGCAAAGCGCGTCATCTATCTGGACGGACTGAAGAAAAGCTGTGAAGCTGCACAGGTACTTGGTGTGAAGAAACTGATCACGCAGGTAGGCCCCGATACGGGAGCAGCACGTGTGATGCAGCATGAAGCCATTGTGGAGACGCTCCGTCAGGCTGCGCCGATCTTGAAAGCGGCCGATGTACAGCTGATGGTAGAGCCGCTGAACTCCTATGTGGACCACAAGGGCTATTATCTGACTTCTTCTCTGGAAGGAGCGGAGATCATTCGCGAAGTAAATGATCCGCAGGTGAAGATGGTCTATGACATTTATCACATGCAGATCATGGAAGGCAATATCATCCCGAATCTGACGGCGGAACTGGACACCATCGTCCATCTGCATGCGGCGGGCAACCCCGGACGCCATGAGCCCTGGCTCGGTGAAACGGATTATAAGAATGTAATGGCTGCTGCTGAAAAGGCCGGATACAAGGGAATGCTCGGACTCGAATACTTACCGGTCATGGATCCCATGGAAAGCCTGAAGGAATGCAGAAGGATCTACGGTTGACAGGTATTGTCTGGACAGGAAAGGACTGAACTATGAACTTGATGGAATGCGGAAAAAATGTAATAAGCACTGCGCGGGCTCTGGTGAAAAAGAAGAGAGCGGCAGGTGATGCGTCCCCGGTACTGATTGCGCTGGACGGACGTTCCGGTGCGGGTAAGTCCACTTTTGCCGGCTATATGAATTCACTTTACCGGATCCCGATTATCGCGATGGATGACTTCTTCCTGCAGGAATCGCAGCGTACAGAAGAAAGATACGCCAAGACGGGCGAAAACGTTGATCACGAGCGCTTTCTCGCCGAGGTGTTAATTCCCCTTAAGGAAGCCGGAAAAGCCACGTATCGCCCCTTTTTGGCGGATACAATGGAATTTGACGATCCGATCACGGTAGAGGGAAATGATATCATCATCATTGACGGTCCTTATTCCATGCATCCGGATCTGGTGCCCTATTATGATCTGAAGTACTTCCTGACCATCGATCCGGTGGCGCAGAAAGCCCGCCTTATTGAGCGCGAGGGCAAGGAGCGCACGGAGGAGTTCATTGAGAAGTGGCTTCCGTTGGAAGAAGCTTATATTCGTGAGTATGACATCGAGCATATCTGCGATGCAGTCCTGAATTTCCATAAATAATCAGAAATAAATAACGGCCGCTGACGATCTCTTTAAGATCGGCAGCGGCTGTTTTAATACCTGCCTTCATTTCTCATTCTTCTCATCAACAAAATAACAGAAAATGTTATTTTGTTCCATTGAACCGTGCTAATCGGTCATGAAGCGTGCTCATCGGCAGCTTAAGCGGCCGGCAGTTTGAAAATAAACTCCGTTCCGACACCGGGAGTGGAGATGACATCAATGTTTTCCTTGTGCGCCTGAATGATCTCACGCACAATGGCCAGTCCCAGTCCGGTTCCTTTCTTGTCTTTCCCTCGGGATGCATCTGTCTTGTAAAAACGTTCCCAGATCTTATTCAGATTTTCTTTTTCAATGCCAACGCCGTGGTCCGTAACGGAAACAAAGACCTTATCACCGTGCAGATGGGTGGCGATGTCCACCGTGGAATCCAGATTGGAGAACTTGATGGCGTTGTCCACCAGGTTGTAGATGACCTGCTGAATGCGGGAACGATCCGCATGGACCGGCTGCATCTCTTCTTCAAATGTGATGTTAAAGGACAGATTCTTTTCCGCAACGCGTCCTTCAAAGGTGGGGAGAATATTGCGGATCAGATCGTTGATGTCAAAATCGCTCTTATCCAGAATGATGCCGTTTTCCAGCTGCGTCATGTCCAGAAGGCTGTTGGCGAGCTTAGTCAGGCGATCGGCCTCGTTAATGACCACATCGATGTATTTTCCCTGCATTTCCGGAGGAATGACACCATCCTGAATGGCCACCATGTAGCCCTTGATGGAGGTGAGCGGCGAACGGAAATCATGTGAGATGTTGGCCAGGAACCGATGCTGATCTTCTGCTGCAGAACCGATCTGCTTGGCAAGCTCCATTTCCGCCATGGCCAGACTGGTGATCTCATCGCTGCCTTTTACATCCAGCGGGTAGGTCAGGTTACCGTTGGCGTATTCCATCGCGGCGGCGTTTACCTTGCGGATACGCTGAACCGTATACAGATCCTGAATGAGAAGCGCTGTGCCGAAAATTGCGAGCAGTACACCGAAGACCACATAGGCAATCATCATCTGGCGGTCCGCGGCGGCATCGATCATGGACATGGGGTAGTGCATGATGACATAGCCCCGGGTCGCGATGTTTCGCGTCAGCGGCAGATAAACACTCAGCATCTCATTTTCATAATTCCCATAGAAATGACCGGTCATGTAGAAACCGCTTTTACCATCTGTGGGATTGAATTCCGGTACGGATTCCGGCGGCTGCACCGTGCCTGCAAAGGCTTCGATTTTTCCGGAGATGGCCATGAGCCAGATGTCACAGCCGGTGCTGTACGCCATGCCTTCCAGCTGGCTGCGATTGATGGAACCGGTATTGGCCTTGTAGGAAGCGGCTAAATATCCGGCATCCCGGGAAATCTCGTTAATTGTATTGTTTTTGACCTGTTCGTGTGCAAGAGAAGTGCCCCAGGTGGCAATCAGGGCAAAGCCGGCGATGGCAATGACCAGAAACAGCAGGGCATTTTTCCCGCGAAGGGGAAATTTCATCGGCGTACCTCAAACTTATAGCCCACGCCCCAGACGGTGGAAATGCTCCACGCAGAATGATCGTGGATCTTTTCACGGATACGCTTGATGTGAACATCGACTGTGCGGGTGTCGCCCATGTATTCGTAGCCCCAGATCCGATCCAGCAGCTGTTCACGCGTGAAGACCTGATTCGGCGACTTGGCAAGAAAATAAAGCAGCTCCAGTTCCTTGGGCGGCATTTCCAGCGTATGTCCCTGATAGGTGACGGCATAATTGGTCAGATTGATGGTCAGATCCGGATATTCCACGAATTCTCCGTGTTCTTTCGTGACGGGAGTCTCCACTGCCGGCACGCTGCGGCGCAGGATCGCCTTGACACGGGCCACCAGCTCCTTGGAGTCAAAGGGCTTGACCATGTAGTCATCGGCACCCAGTTCCAGACCGAGGACCTTGTCAAAAACTTCACCCTTGGCGGACAGCATAATGATGGGGCAGGCAGAGGTCCGGCGGATCTCACGGCAGACCTGGTAGCCGTCCATGCCGGGCAGCATCAGGTCCAGCAGGATGATATTCGGGGAAAAAGTCGAAAATTCACGGACGGCGCTTTCACCATCGTGTACGATCAGGGTCTCATAGCACTCCTTGATCAGGTAGAGGGAGATGAGCTCCGCAATGTTTTCATCATCATCGACAATAAGAACACGCTGTTTGTCAGCCATGTGGTTCTCCTTTTCAGTAGTGATACATTCCTTTTACGGAAATGTACCTGCAATTATTTAAAGTGGGCGATCGTCACGCCGGCATCGCCTTCTCCGTATTCACCCAGATGGTATTCGGAAATGTAGGGAAGCTTTCTCAAACGGTTCTGAACGGCACTTCTTAACGCGCCGCTTCCCTTTCCGTGGACGATGCGGACTTGCGGAAGATGCGAAAGATAAGCGTCATCCAGATACTTGTCAAGTTCCGCCAGCGCTTCATCCACGGTCTTTCCAATCAGGTTGATCTCCGCGGAGATGGTGGCGGCCTTGCTCATGCCGATGGAGGCTGCGCCGTTCTTCTGCGTGCGCACGCTCTTGCCGCCGTAGCTGATGGTGGCTTCATCCAGCTTGGTGACATCGGACACATGGACCTGGCTTCTTAAAATGCCCATCTGGACAAAAAGATTGCCTTTGGCGTCCGGCAAGGTGGAAACGGTACCGTTCAGATTCATGGAAAGAACATGGACGCCGTCACCGATGTGCAGATCCTTGGCGCGCGTGGAAGACATCTGTTTCTTTTCTTCCTTCGGCTTCTGGCTGATGCTGTTTTTATCCAGCAGCTCACGAGTCCTTGAACGGGCTTTTTCCAGTTCGCGTACATCATACCGGCCGGTCTTATTGACCATGCGGATGGTTTCATCCACCTGCGTCTTGGCCTCCTGCAGCATCTTGCGTGCTTCAGCGCGGGCTTCCTGCAGGATCTTTTCCCTCTGTTCGTCGATGCGGGCTTCCTGCTTGGCCAGGGTATTCTTCAGGTTCTTGGCCTCTGCCTTCAGTTCATTGATGCGCATCTGTTCCTTCTCCATCTGGCGGCGGGAGTCATTGAGCTTTTTGATGACATCTTCAAAGTGCTCGGATTCGTCGTCCAGCTGCTCGCGTGCTTCGTCAATGATAAAGCCCGGCAGTCCCAGTTTTTTGGAAATGGCAAACGCGTTGGATTTGCCGGGGATACCGATGAGAAGACGATACGTGGGGCTCAGTGTGGCTACATTGAATTCGCAGGAAGCGTTTTCAACACCCGGATTTGAAAGGGCAAAGACCTTCAGTTCGGAGTAGTGGGTGGTGGCCATGGTGCGGACTTCCATCCGCTTTAAGAAATTCAGGATGGCGATGGCAAGCGCAGCGCCTTCCTGCGGATCCGTTCCGGCACAAAGCTCATCGAACAGAACCAGGCTGTCCGTGTCGGCTTCATCCAGAATACGGATGATGTTTTTCATGTGTGAAGAGAAGGTGGACAGGCTCTGTTCAATGGACTGTTCATCGCCGATGTCCGCGTAGATCTCCCGGAAAATGCCCAGGGACGATTCCTGGAAAGCCGGAATATGAAGACCGGCCTGGCCCATCAGCTGGAACAGACCGACGGTCTTTAAGGATACCGTCTTACCGCCGGTGTTGGGGCCGGTGACGATCAGCTGGTGGAAAGAGTCCCCCAGGTAGACATCGATGGGAACCACCTTGTGGCGGTCCAGCAGAGGATGGCGTCCCTTTTTGATGTTGATATAGCGGCGGTCGTTGAAATTGGGACGGGTCGCGTCCATTTCACGGGCCAGTTGTGCCTTGGCAAAGACAAAATCCAGGTGAGAAAGCGTCAGAAGGTCCGTTTCCAGAGCCGCGGTAAAATCGGCGGCCATGGCACTCAAATTGGCCAGGATGACTTCGATTTCCTTCTGCTCGTCGATCTCCAGCTGGCGGATCTCGTTATTGATCCGGACAACGCTCATGGGCTCGATGAAGACCGTGGAACCGGTTCCGCTTTCATCGTGCATCATGCCGGGAACCATGGAGCGGTATTCGCTCTTGACCGGTACGCAGTAGCGGCCGTTCCGCATGGTGATGACATTGTCGCGGAGATATCCGGAGTTGGAATTGACCAGCGCGTTCAGTTCGGTCCGGACCTTGTCAGCAGCGGCCTTGATCTTGCGGCGGATGGAACGGAGCGTGGGGCTGGCATCATCGGCCATGTCCTCCTCGGAAAGAATGCAGCGTTCAATCTCGCGGGAAAGATTCTGAAGCGGTTCCAGCGCGCGGAAGCTGTCCTCCAGAGAGTCCGTGTCATCCTCGTTCTCCTTCTTGCTGCCGTAGGCTTTGACGCGGGCAGCGGTCTTGCAGACGGAGGCGATGTTCAGGAGCTCCGGCATGCCCAGATTAGCCTGGACTTTGAGTCGGAGAAGTGACGCACGGATGTCGCGCGCACCGGAGCAGCTGACGCTTCCAAAACGGAAGAGGCGGGTGAGTGCATCGGAGGTCTCCGACTGGCTGTGCTCGATCTCCATACGGGAATCCGAGGGCAGGAGGCGGGAAGCCTCTTCGCGGCCGAGGGGGGTCACGCATTTTTCCGCGAGTTTATCGACGATCTTATTAAATTCAAGGGTATTCAAGACTTTTTCGTTCATAGTGGTTCAAGTATACACTAATTCAAACAGGGGTGCAAGTGACTTTACTTTTGAAAGGATTTCTCCTATAATGTGATAACAGAAGAGCGATGAATACAAGTGTGTATGCTGCACGAATGAGGGCTGCTGCATACCTACGCACATATCGTATACAGAAAGTTTATTCACCATGGAAGAGAAAAACAAGCAGCAGCGTTCGTTCATCAACGAACAGATTGTGCCGCGGAAAAAATATAAAAAAATACTGGTGATCGTTGCCGCTGTGATCGGACTGGGAAGCCTGTTCGGTTCCATGGCGGGCGTGTCCTTTTTTATCAGCAGGAGCGTGGTGGGTAAGACCGATGTCAGTGCCGCGGTGGAAACCATTGTAATTGCGCGGGATGATACTACAGAAGCGCCCGGAAAGACGACTGCTGCGGTGACCACGGAAGCGCCTGCGGATGAGACCACTCTGCCGGAAACGGCTGAGGAAAGCTGCACGGAGAATACTTCGGAGCCGGAAATACCGTCTGCACAGGAGATTTACGACTCCCGTGCCGATGCCTTTGTCACGATCCACGTTGTGGAGACCGGCGGCCGCGACTGGTTTGACGCGTCTACGACCCGTACCAGTGAAACCTTTGGCGTACTGATTGCATGTTCGGAGGAGTCATGTTATGTTCTGACCGACGGCGGCCGGCTTGGCAGGAACGCGTCGATCTCCGTTACCATCGGCGGAAAGCAGACTCCGGCTGCCATTTTTGGCTATGATTCACTGAACAAACTCTGCGTGCTGAAAATTCCGCGGGAGGCGATCCCGGGTGAGCCGGAAACGATCCCCTTCGGCAACTCCTTTGCCCTTGCTCTGGGGGATCCGGTCATTATGGCCGGCGCGCAGTACGGATATGCCGGCGCATGCAGTGCCGGAGCCATTACATTCATTCACGACTATGTGGATGTTACCGATGGTTATGAGCAGTACCTGTATACGGACCTGCTCCGCAGTGCCGGCGGTTCTGCGGTGCTTTTGAACATGGAAGGAGAAATCGTGGGCTGGGTGTCAGACTATACCTGCATTGACGATTCCCCCATGGTGATCGCCTGCGGCATCAGCCCGCTGAAATATCTGATCGAAGATATCTGTTCCGGCAAGGATACGGCTTATCTTGGCGTAGACTGTGTGACGGTGACAGCAGCGGAAGCGGAAGCAGCGGGTGTTCCGGCCGGTCTCTATGTGCAGCAGGTATTGAGTTACAGCGCA
>CAMGCK010000038.1 GCA_946040795.1 uncultured Lachnospiraceae bacterium | reverse complement strand
GCACCCCTCCCGTCAGATACCTACCCTGTGTAGTCCCTTGTAAACTGTACTTTTCATCATAATAAAACCAATAACAAGGTGCTGTGAAGAGCAGTAAGCCCCTCGCAGCCAGGAGGATCATTATGGAACTGAAAAAACTGCAGTATGAATATCCGTTCCTTCCGTTGGAACTTCGTAAACAGCTGATGTCCGACCGCTGTGTCTCCGGTATCGCCCCCGCTGAGGACTCTGCCGACTATCTGTACACCGGCAACGGCACGCATCGGATCGATATGGCAGGCCGCCCGTTCAGTGAAGAGATCGTCGTGACTCAGGAAATGTGCTATGAACCCAACTGGGACCACGCTCCGCTTCCGCCGGATCTTTCCGGTGAGATCGACCGGATCCGCGACGCAGTACTTGCGGGCGATCCGGATACCGCCGATGCCATCATCGACAGAGCCCAGCGCGAAATGGGCTATGACAAACTGATGAATATGGATGCGGACATCGTCTATCCCATCGGCCCGCCGCACGTCCACAAAGCCTTCAGCCTGAATCTTTCCGCTCCGGAAAAACCCGTACATAACTATATTCGTTTTCTGGACATGATGACCGGCGCTGTCACGACTCATTTTGAGACCGAGGACGGGATTCTGGAATATCACGCCGTTCCGGCCTTTGAAGGCGACTATGTGCTGTTCTCCTTCAACGCGCCTGCAGGCAAACTGGATCTCACTCTTTCCATGGCCCTTCCGGGCGGCCCCAACATGTACGGCCAGCCCACAATGGTCAATGCCGAACACGAGCTGGATCTCTCTCCGGATGAATTTGTCATCCGCTGGAAATACGATCCGGCCAAAGGGCACAAGGGCTATACAGCCTTCCTCCGTTTCTGTCTGACCGGCGGAACGATGACGCAGGACGGTACCACGCTGACCGTGAAGGAAGCGGACACGTTGACGGTCCTTGCACGGGTCATCTCTTATCGCGATCATTATGAATACGGTGATGAAAGAGCGGAACTGGAAGCATTCCGCACCGTCGTCCCGGACGAAGCTGCGGTTCTTGCCGCCAACCGTGCGATCCTCGGTGAGAAAATGGACCGTTCCAGACTGACGGTCGGGTCACCGGAAGACGCTTATCTGGCCGGTGAAGAGCTTCTTGCAAAATGCGTCAGCGAATATGAACTGTATCCGGCCATGATGGACAAGCTTTACGACATGGGCCGTTTCTATCAGATCATCGATACCGGAGAGGTTCCGCCCTTCTGGGGTCAGCACAACATCAATACCAATCTTCAGGTCTGCGCCGGCAATAATACCGGTCTGTTCGACGAAATGGACTGCTATTTCCGTTACTACGAGACCAAGTTCGAGGATTTCCGCATCAATGCCCGCCGCCTGTTCGGTGCACGCGGTTTGCTGGCATCCGTACACTGTGACATCGACAACGGCCTGTACTATCATTTTTCCAGAACCTACCCGCATTACTGCTTCACCGGTGTGCTGGGATGGGTCCTGAATGAGTTCTGGGGCTACTATCTCTGCACGGATGACCGTGAGTTCCTGAAGGATCGCCTGGTTCCCGCATTGGAGGAGACTGCCCAGTTCTTCATGGATTATTCGGAGCGCCGCGGAGCCGACGGACACCGCTTGTTTGTTCCGTCCTTCTCCCCGGAGGATCCCACACCGAATCCGGACTATGTGACCGTTACCGGAAAAGACCGACATGCCACCCGCATCAACGCGGTCATGGACATCGCCATCTGCCGCGAGGTCGTGGAAAACCTGATCAGTGCATATAAGACTCTCGGCATCAAAGAAGAGGCGATTGCCGGATATGAGGCTTTCCTGTCCGAGCTTCCGGTATACTTAACGGATCCTGACGGCGGATTGAAGGAATGGGCTTCCGATATCATTGAAGAAAACTACAACCATCGTCATGTCTCCCACCACTACGACCTGTGGCCGGGACGCGCTGTGACCGTGGACCGCAATCCGGAGGTAGCGGGTGCCATCCGCATCTCCAACCGGAAGCGCGGTCAGCAGGACGACTCCGCACACGGCATCATCCATCGCGCCTTCTCTGCCATCCGCCTGAAGGATAGAGAAGAAATGATGCAGAATCTGTCCCAGCTGATCTGCCACGGATTTGTCCGCCGGAATCTTTCCACGGCCCACTTCCCGTATCGCGGCCAGTTCCCGGATCTGCAGGGAGCCATGCCTGCGTTGCTTCTGGAAATGTGTGTATATTCCGAACCCGGCCTGATCGAGTTCCTGCCCTGCCTGCCGGATTACTTCAAAGCCGGTAAACTGGAAGGCATCTGGCTGTACACCTTCGCGAAAATGGAGTCGCTGGTCTGGGATGAAAACGGTTTTATTGCAGAACTTGTTTCTGAAAAAGACCAGACGATCATCCTGAAGAACCGGGGAGGTTTCCTCCTTTCCGCCAATCGCATCGCATTCTCTACCGCTGACGGAACCGTCACCATGAAAAAAGGGGAAAAGATCACGATCAAGGGTGTCCGGACCTGACGAAAAAGGCGCTGTAAAAAAAACATTTTGATTTTTTCACAGCGCCTTCTTTGTGTTATGGGGTTATTTCACAGCCCCTTTTTATGTTTATAAAAGACTTCCGTCTTCTCTTCGCGGAAGGGCAAACGGGTCGATCTTCTCACCCTTCAGCAGTTTTTCTTTGTAGAACTCCACCAGGAAATTTTCCATCTCCGTACGCGGACGTTCATCCATAAAAGCGGTATCACCGAACCAGATGGGCTGACGGGATACGGCATCGGAAACCCGCCATTCGGGCATCGGGGTTCCATCGGCATCAAGGCCGTTGGGATCTCCGGTCTTGGCGAAATCCGTCCAGTAATTGCACATCAGGCGAGCAAGGTCATAATGCTTGCCCTTGAAGGGACGCCAGCACTTGGCCAGAGTCTCAAAGACAAACCACAGGTCGGATGAATGGAAGGAACCGGCATTATCACCCGGAATCTCCGGATCAAAGGTGTAAAACCAGCTCTTTTTGCCGTGCTCAGCACGGATGTCAACATACAGCATGTTTCCGATCTCAAAACGGTTAAAACGGCTGTTTTGAATCATGCTTTCCAGAGAATCACCGTTCTTTTTGCAGATGGCAATGAATTCATCCTTCTTTTCGCCGAACATCTTCTCCGCAAACTGCTCAAACTCCTCCGGCGTGCGGGCATGCGACTGCACCGGAAATTCCGCTTCCGTGTTGCCGACCATGATCGCCACGTCGTTTTCCTGATTCTTCAACGTGTAATTCGTGGGATGCTCCGGCATGAAGGGATCGCCGATGACCGTTCCCCAGCGATAGGACGGATCCGCTGTACCCTGTTCGAAAACAGTCCGCGCATCCAGTTTTCTTGCCTCTTCCAGTGTTTTCACGCCCAGCGCTTCAAAGAATTTCTCACCGATCTTTTCTGCTTCCTTCAATTCTCTGGATGCCAGACTCGGCGGAAGAAGACCGCCGCCGGACTGCAGGACCGCCTTTTGGAACAATCCTTTATTCTGCGGAGATACGGTCTGCACATACGTGCTGCCGCCGCCTGCAGACTGACCGAAGACCGTGATGTTGTCCGGGTCGCCGCCAAAGGCTGCAATATTCCGTTTGACCCACTCGATGCCAAACTTCTGGTCCAGATGGCCAAAGTTTGTGGGATGATCGGGGTCCTCCGCCGTCAGTTCCGGGTGTGCCAGGAAACCGAATACATTGACACGATAATTCACGGAAACCAGGATGACGCCGCGCCGTGCAATACGCTCACCGTCAAATTCCATTTCTGCCGGGTAACCGCACATCAAGCCGCCGCCGTAGATCCAGATCATGACCGGCAGTTTTTCATCGGCCGATTTTGCCGGCGTCCAGATATTCAGCTGCAGGCAGTCTTCACTCATGGGAATCTCCGGATCCACGTGCCATTCTTTGGCGTAGAAATCCGCTGCGTTTGCGCCGGGTGTCCACTGCATGGCGATGGGTCCAAAAGCATACGCCTCCAGGACACCTTCCCAATCCTTTGCAGGCTGAGGAGCCCTCCATCGAAGATCACCCACCGGCGGTGCGGCAAAGGGTATTCCCTTAAACGCCGTGATTCTGGGATCGGCAGCCGGAAGGCCGCGTACCCAGCCGTTTTCAGTCCGTACTTCACGAAGCATAAGATACCTCCTTTATTGTGAACACGCGGAATTGCTGCTTCCGCGGTCATTATTTTTATTCTGCGTTCAAAACCTTTCTTTCTCTTTACAGGTCTGTATTTTCTTATATGATAATGAGGATGATATTGTGAGGCAAAAAATCGATTTTATCCAAACGAGCTCAGGCTTTCTTTCCGGACAGCCGGATGAAGCGCCATTTGCCTTTCTTATAATGCCAGTTGATCAGGAACGAGCGCAGCAGCTGATCGCATACCAGTGCGATCCATGCGCCCCAGAGCCCAAAATGCATCAGCGTGACCAGGATGAACGCAAAAGAAGCACGGACACCCAGGACCATGATGGCAATGCAGAGGGCCGGGAAACGGGTATCGCCTGCGCCGCGCAGCGCGCCTACCTTGATTTCCGGATGCTGTCCCTCAGATATTTGGACGCGACTTCGTAAAGACGGAAATATTCCTCATCGGAGCCGATCCAGCACTTGTTTCTAAGATCCGGAACGAACCGGATCTCCCAATATTCGATATTCATGTGGTGACCATCGGCCCAGCCGATAAAAGATCCTGATTCCCGCCGCAAGTGTTGCTTTAAAATACTCATCCGTCAGTGCAAAATTGTACGATGCCTGTCCTGACGGATGAGTATATCGTTTTATACTGTTACACCAGTTCGATGCGTACTACGCCGCAATCCCACTGAAGCCAGGTACCGTGACGGCTTTCATCGCCGGAACGGGTGATGTCCACAACATACTTGCCGTTTTCATCAAAATGACCTTCCGTTACGGAAACCGTCTCAAAGTTGACGTGGGTCATGGTGTAATTTGCATAGATGTTCGGAATGGAACCGTCCATCGGAAGCTGGATCAGGTGAATACGCGCGTTGTGACCGACTGCATAGAAGACCTTTTCGGATTCGCGGAAGATCATGGCACGGCCGACCTCATCGTCCTTCTTTAATGAATGACGGAAGTCTGATGACGGCCACTCACCGGGGTTCTGACCGAAGATGACCGGGCAGTCAATGCCTTCAAAGTCGTGAATGACAAGGCCGGGCTCGCCTTCTTCCTGAACCGCTGCGTGAACCATGCCGCGATCCTGATAATCAAACAGAATGGACTTTACATTGTCCAGCATGACGAAGTTGTGGTTGATGGAAGCCACCTGGTCGCGAACGGTCACGCCGTCGTCAGCAAGGTAACTTTCAGAACCGAAAATGTGGTAACCGATGGCGCCTTTTTCAGAAAAAGCGTAGAACATCTGACCTACATTGACGCCGGCGCCGGATTCCGGAACGTACAGCGGGAAGCCGGTCTCCGTGTGTGCGTAAGCATCGGTCACTTCCTTATGACGGATGTCCGTCTGCTGGTAGTTATCAGGCGCGATGGTATCCAGATGCTTGACGACTGCATAATAGATGTCCAGATTGTGGATGTTCGCGCAGCCGGACGGCCAGTCGATGCCTGCGAGGTCATAGCCCATACCGCGTCTGCCGCCGTCGAGCCAAACATTGGTGTACATGAAGAGTTCCGGATAGACCTTCTTGGCTTCTGCACAGATGCCGTCGATGTAGACCGCAATACCATATGCAGTCACGCCCTCAGCACCGTAGTAACCAAAGGTATCACACCAGTTCGCGCCTTCCTTGCAGCCGTTCTTTTTCCAGACACCTGCCAGGATGCAGTCCGGATTGGCCTTGCAGTAATCCGTGATCTCCGCGGGAACCGCAGCCTGATAAGCAGCTTCACCGTAAACACTGAAGTCACGACGGGTACCACCCTGGATACCGGCCTCGTTTTCAATCTGGACAGCAATGACTGTCTGCTCCTTGGCATCATATTCTTTTAAAAGCTTGATGAGTTCGATGAATGCTTTCTTGTCTACTTCGTAGCTTGCCGGGCAGAATGCGGACAGCTGAAGGATCTCTGTGCCGTCCTTATGAAGGCAGCGCTGGAAGCGTTCCTTGTCGCGCTTCACCCACGCCGGGCAGTACTGCATGGTACCGTTCTTCCATGTACCGAACCACAGAAGAGAAAGCTTGATATCCTGACGGCGTGCTTCATCGATCAGATCCGTCACGAATTTCTTATTGAATTCGCCTTCAACCGGTTCCCAGGCGTCCCACGGAATCGGGGTAGCCAGCGTATTGCCGTGGATCGCACGAATGCTGTTCCAGGTGGGTTCCATTTTGTTCAGTTCATAACTGGATGAGTTGTGGCTCTGGCCGCCAATGCTTAAAAACGGCTTGCCCTGAACCATAATGCGAGATAATTTTGCCATTTTGTTTCTCCTTATGTGTTGTTTTATGTAAAACTCAAATTGCTTTCTTTTTACGTCCACGACGCATTTCCTTAAACATACCACTGTTTTCCGCGGGTGACAATGGGGACGTTTCATTTTGTCAACTTTGGGTGACACCAATACCTTCCCCGCTGTTACCTACTTTACCCGCGCGCATAATTATGCTACACTTTTAAGCAATAACCGGATGCTTCTGCCCAAATGATTTGCCGGGCCCCCTTGCAGCGGCCCTTAAGGAGACAACATGAACAAAAACACCTGCTCGATCTGCTTTACCGGAGACATCGGATTTGACCGCTACATGGCCGGCCGATGGACCGCCCCGGACCTGCTCTCCCCGTCCGTTCTTTCTTTTTTTCACAGTGCCGATCACGTGGTGGCCAATGTAGAAGGCGCGCTCATCGACGCCAAGGATGACGGCAGCCGCGGCGTGTTCTTCCACAGTATGAATCCGGAAGCCACCTGCGTTCTCGAAAATATTCACGCGGATATCTGGAATATCAGCAACAACCACATCATGGACGCCGGAAAAGAAGGTCTTATAAGCACCCGCGCCATCGCGGCGAAGAAGGGATGCCGGACCATCGGCGCAGGCATAAATGAAACAGAAGCTTCCGAGCCCGTATATCTGGAAGAGGCCGGCGGCATCGGCATGTTCGGCGTAGCCTATATGACGGAGTGCATCCCCGCGGGGCCGGATGCCCCCGGTGTATTCCGCTGGGACGATGAAGCCTACATCGGCAGAAGGATCCGTGAAATCAAGGAAAAGTGCCGCTGGTGCATCGTTGTGGCGCACGGCGGCGAGGAATTTGCCGACATGCCGAATCCTTACACCCGCGACCGCTATCTCCGATACCTTGCCATGGGTGCCGATGTTGTTGTGGCTCACCACCCGCATGTTCCGGAAAACTACGAAACGTTTGACAACGGTAAGGCCATCTTCTATTCCCTGGGCAATTTTATCTTCGACACGGATTATCAACGCGCGCACCCGTATACGGACATCGGCGTTCTGCTGAAGCTTCGCTTTACAGAAAGCGAGATGCATTTTGAAGCGATCGGCACAAAGATCGTCCGCGGAGACGAACGAATCAAGGAAGGTCCGCTGCCGGGGATCTTTACGGATATCCGCGCAGAGGAATTTGAAAAGCTTTCCCCGCTTGGCGCAAAAGTCTTCATCGAAGAAGAAATGAAAAAGATGATCTATCTGGAGCCGGAGCGTTTCCGCGGCGCTTCCCGAAAGATCTGGGACGCTTATTTCTACAGTACCGAGCCCGATGGTTACGACAAGGGTGCCCACATGGACCTTGCCATAGTGGTTCCGTATTCAAAGAAAGCCGAAGAAGGAAACTGGAAAAAAAGTCAACTTTCAGGAGTTCTGGATTATCTTTTCCGCAGAGACAAAGGTGATTCCTCACAGGCATAAGGTTGTTTTTTATGTGATTTCAAGTGATCATTACCGAAGATTCGACTGATCGATCATCATCGGAAATAATAACAAATTTGAAGGAGGCGTATATGCAGCATTATTTATTCGTACATTTCAAGGAAAAGAACACGCCGGACGGCGAACAGGTCTACTTCGCCTTAAGCGCTGATGGTTTCCACTGGGAAAAGGTCAATAACGGTTACCCCGTGCTTTACAGTATGCTCGGCGAGAAGGGCGTACGCGACTTTACCATTCAGAGAAGCCCTGATAACAAGTTTTACATTCTGGCTACCGATCTGTGCCTTTCCTACAACTTGGGGCCCAAATATCATCGCAGCTGGGGTGAAATTCAGACCGACGGCAGCAACAACCTGATGATGTGGGAATCTGAAGACCTTTGCCACTGGTCTCCGGAACGTGCCCTGCCGCTGGGTCCGGAAGGCTCCGGCTGTCACTGGGCGCCGGACATGATCTGGGACCGTGAGAATGAAGACTTTATTCTGACCTGGTCCGGTCCCAAGCCGGATCCGGACATCTCCACTTATGACAACGGTCTGAAGATGTGCATCTGGTACAGCCGCACAAAGGATTTCAAAGAATTCAGTGATCCGGCCATTTTTTATGAAAAAGAAGACTCCGGCGTCATCGACTCCTGCATGGCCTATGAAGACGGCACCTATTATCTGTTTGTAAAAAGTGACAAGTTCCCCTGTGGAGTCATCATGCTGAAGTCTGAAACGGCCGTGGGCCCCTGGGAACGCATGCCGCAGTTTGATCCGGAAATGGCTTCTTTGGAGGGTGGCTCCGGTTCCTATGAAGCGCCGTGTATCTATCGGCTGGAGGACGGCAGATGGTGTCTGAACCTGGATTACTTCGGTGTACGCGGCAAGGGTCAGGGCTATGTTCCGTTTATGGCCGACAGCCTGCAGTGCGGCGTGTTCAAACGCTGTGATGCCGAAGTTTCCTTCCCTTATGGTTTCAAGCACGGAACAGTGCTTCCGCTGACCGAGGAAGAATACGCGCGTGTGAAAGCCTTCGATTACGAGGGAGAACAGTACGCAAGATAAGGGTGAGACAAAAGTTGACAAAATGAAACGTCCCCGGTGACAACTGTAACTCTCCGGGGACGTTTTTTTGTATTTTATCAGTGATCAGTTATCTCCTCTGTGATATTTGATCTTCATCTTCTGTGAGGCGTTCTTCAGTATGATGTCGAGAGCCTTGTCCGACTCTTTTTTCACCATATCGGTGATCTTCTGATTGGCTTCTTTCAAAATCCCGGCGTCCTCACCGGCCAGGATCTTTTCATCATATTCTAAGATCAGCTGGCGCCCCTGATTCATGACCGCATTCTGATAGCGCTCATCAAAGAGGATCGCGCTGTTATACTGCGCATCGGTGAGTGCGGCAATCAGCCGGCTCTGCCAGTACATGTAATCCGTGGAGACTGTTTCCGTGGTGGCGCTCAGGTATTTGGGCAGCTCATCCACATTGGCATAGAACGGGAAGCAGGCCGTAAAACCGCTGCCGCCCATGGAGAACCACTGCACACCCTTAATGGCATCCGGAAGATAGCCGCGGATCTGCATGATGCCGCAGACATCGCTGTTCGGTACACCGATGGTACGATATTTGCCCTTCAACGCAGATGTATTGTCGTACGGGTTGTACGGAGTTCCCTGATAATAGGAGCCCAGCAGGTAGCGCACATCTTCAATCGTGACCTTCTTTTCCGGCACCAGGGACCAGGGAATGTCATTGGATTCCGGAGTGAAGTCCGCATTCTCCCCATCCCACTTGTAGGTGCGCTCCAGGAAATAACGCGCCATGAACCACGCACGCGGAGTATTGTAGATATGATCGGAATCCGAACGTGAGCCATAAGCCAGACGCGGATTGAAAACGCCCTCCTTACCGGTATAAAGATGGTTCTTCTCCGTGAAATCCTTTAAATCGGCGGAGCAGAGATTCTCTTTCTTTGCGCCGTAAGCATCGTCAAAATCAAATTCATCCATGCCGAACTGGTTGGGCATGATGACCACACGGTCGTCCGGAACGCGCTTGGCGATCCAGTGATGTCCGCCGATGGTCTCCAGCCACCACACCTCGTTCTCGTCCGCAAAAGCCATGCCGTTGGGCTCATAGGTACCATACTGCTCCAGCAGCATACCCACGCGAAGCACGCCTTCACGCGCCGTCTTGATATACGGGAGAACCAGCAGCACCAGATCCTCTTCACCGATACCGCCCGGCACTTCCTTGGTCCCGCGGCCCTCCTTGGGCTGATAACGCACATACGGGTCTGCCCCCATCACACGCGGGTTGCTGGTGATGGTCTCCGTCGCTGTCATGGAAACATTGTATGCATTGATGCCGCAGGTGGGCCATACACCGGAAGCCTTGGATACATTGGGGCAATAGGTGTAGCGGACCGGATCATCCGGAAGTTCCACTGTCAGGTGTGAAATCACCGTCTTATACTTGCGGGGCTGCTTTTCCGGCTGGACGACAATGATGCGCTTGGCTTCAAAACCGCCGTCGTCATTTCTTGAAATAATGGTCGAGCCGTCATTGGATGCTTTCTTACCGACCAGAATCGTTGTACAGGGCATATTGATCTCCTTTTCATAGGTTTTCGGTCTTATCCGGCAATGTTCACGTCAAGACCATATTCAGTACTCATAACAAACGGCTGCGCTGAACCGTTTACATTATAATTATAATTCACTTCTTGGGTTTTATAAATGCTTTTTTAATGTAAAAACATAAACGCCTCTTTTTATGATATAGTTTCGTGGTATAATAAAGACAGATTGGAGATATTTATGAAACACACACTCTCTTCCGGAAACGTCATCGTCGGTCAGTCCGGTGGTCCGACTGCAGTCATCAACGCCAGTCTGGCCGGTGTCTTTAAAACAGCGCTTCAGCGCGGCGCAAAAAAAGTCTATGGAATGCGTTACGGTATTCAGGGACTTCTGGAAGGCCGTTACATTGACATGTCCGACGTGATCCGTACGGACATCGACATTGAACTTCTCAAGCAGACGCCCTCTTCTTTTCTGGGCTCCTGCCGATATAAACTGCCGGAACCGGTGCTTGGGGATCCGGTATATGAAAAACTGTTTGCGATCCTGAATGAACTGGACATCCGCTGCTTCTTCTACATCGGCGGAAACGACTCCATGGATACCATCGGAAAACTGTACGATTACGGTCAGCTGATCAGCTCGGACATCTGCTTCATGGGTGTTCCGAAAACCATCGATAACGACCTTGCCATCACAGACCACACGCCCGGCTACGGCAGCGTGGCCAAATATATTTCCACGATCACCAAAGAGATCGTGGCTGACAGCAGCGTATATGACATGAAGAGCATCGTCGTGCTGGAGATCATGGGTCGTAATGCCGGATGGTTGACGGGTTCCACGGCTCTCGCACGTGCCTGGGACTGTCCGGGTGTGGACTTTATTTATCTGCCGGAGATTCCTTTCTCCCTGGATAAGGTCCGCCGCGATGTAGAAGAACTGCAGAAGACTAAAAAGTCCGTGGTCATCGCCGTATCGGAAGGCGTCAAGGACGCGAGCGGCACCATGTTCTCGGAACTGGTCGGCAACACTACTTCTGTCGACGCCTTTGGCCACAAGCTTCTGTCCGGTGTCGGCCAGCATCTGGCGAACTACCTTGGCCGTACCCTGAACTGCAAGGTTCGCTCCATCGAACTTTCCACGGTTCAGCGCTGCGGCGCGCACATGGTCTCCCTGACCGATGTGACAGAAGCCTATCAGGTAGGCGGTGCTGCCGTAAAAGCCGCATTCGGCGGAAAAACCGGCTGCATGATTATTTTAAAACGTGCTTCTCAGGAACCGTACATCTGCGTCACGGATGTAGCCGATGTTCATGAGATCGCCAACATTGAAAAGAAAGTTCCGCTGGAATGGATCAATGAAAACGGGAACTATGTCACAGAGGATTTCGTGAATTATGTCCGCCCGCTTATTCAGTCCAGCGTCTCCCCGCTGATCGTCGATGGTCTTCCCGGCCACCTGACCATGCCGAAGGGGATGTGACCCCGCCGGGACTGCCGCAGGCAGCCTCTATAGAGGCCGTAAAATAAATAAGCGCCGTTTCATACCGCGCGATGAAAAGAGGAACTTATGCCAGTTTTTGATTTCAACAGTAAGCCTGCGGAAGCGGAAACTTCAAAGGCTGAAAAGACCTACGAACTTTACTATACGGATGCCCGCGAGGCCGATGCCGCGCATCCCATTATGCTCCTGGAAAACCGGACCGGCGCACTGACGCACCATTCCGACGGTATGTTTTTAACCTCTGCCAAAGGTACCGGCTTCACAATGGACGGTGAATCCGAAAAGGACGCTCATGATATTCTGAAAATGGATGCCCGTTTTGAGCATCTGGTCCATTGGCTGGGTGACAGCCGCATCATGGTCCGGCTGTCCGGCACGGTAATCGACGGCAACTATGCAGTATACAAGATCCAGGAGACCGGCATTGCTGTACGCGGCGCAAAGCTTTCCGGAGAAAACGGATTCCTTCAGTTTATGATGAAGCGTCTGTTCCAGAGCGGAGCGCCGTCTGCGGAAACCATTGATCCGGATGAAATCGACGATGCTGATGAAATGAAGCTCACCAGCCTTCAGAGCATCACCGACTATTTAAACTGTGCCGGCCACACACTGCCGGAGACCATCCGCCTGTGGGCCCGCCGCAATCTTGCCGTTGCAAAATCCGCAGAAGTCACGCCGGAAGAACGCCGCCACGCGCAGCGCGCCCTGTCCATTATGCTGAATATTCGCTGGAACAACGCACCTTTCAGCCGCATCGACCCGGAGGAGGCACGCCGCATTCTGGATGAGGAACTTTATGGCCTGAACAGCGTCAAGCAGCGCATTCTGGAAACCATCATTCAGATCAACCGCACGCATACGCTGCCGGCATACGGCATTCTTTTAATTGGTCCGGCCGGTACCGGCAAATCTCAGATCGCCTATGCTGTCGCACGCATTCTGAAGCTGGCCTGGACAACACTGGAAATGAGTTCCATCAACGATCCGGAGCAGCTGACCGGTTCTTCCCGTATTTACTCCAACGCAAAGCCCGGCCTGATCATGGAAGCCTTCACCAATGCGGAAAGCTCCAATCTGCTGTTCATCATCAATGAGCTTGACAAAGCCACAGCCGGAAAAGGCAACGGCAACCCCGCCGATGTTCTCCTCACCCTGCTGGACAACCTGGGCTTCACTGACAACTATATCGAATGCAACGTCCCGACCTCCGGTGTCTATGCCATTGCCACCGCGAATGACAAGAATGCCATTTCCGCACCGCTTATGTCCCGCTTTGCGGTCATCGAGCTGCCGGATTACACCACAGAAGAAAAGCGCGTGATCTTCACGAAGTTCGCCATGCCCAAGGTGCTGAACCGCATCGGCCTTCTCAGTGATGAAATCACCATTACAGACGATGGTCTTGATGCCGTCATGGACATTTACAAAACCACCTCCGGTATCCGCGACATTGAGCAGGCCGCGGAACACATCGCCGCAAACGCCCTGTATCGCATCGAAGTCGAGAAGATTCCGCAGGTCGTTTACGACGGTGCTGCCATCCGAACACTCCTCGGCTGACCGGCTGCCCCCGGATCATCACAATCTCCGACATAAAAAAAACCGCAAAATCACCCCGGACTTTCATCCGGGGTGAACTATATCGAATTATTTCGTATTATCCTTCTTCAGCTCATTCATGCGCATTGCGCGAACCTTGAGCGGAAGCCCCCACAGCGTGATGAAGCCTGCTGCGTCATGATGATCGTACATATCACCGGTGGTGAAGGATGCCAGAGATTCGCTGTACAGAGAGTACGGAGAGGTGGTACCGTTCTTGATGATGTTGCCCTTGTAAAGTCTCAGCTTTACCTCGCCGGTTACATACTGCTGGGTAACATTGGTAAAAGCGGTGATTGCTTCACGAACCGGAGTGAACCACTTGCCTTCGTAAACGATACCGGCCATCTTATTGCCAAGATCCTTCTTCAGGGCGATGGTATCGCGATCCAGTACCAGCTCTTCTAACTGCTGATGAGCTTCCATCAGAATGGTTCCGCCGGGAGTCTCATATACGCCGCGGCTCTTCATGCCAACTACACGGTTCTCAACGATATCAACAATACCGATACCATGCTTACCGCCGATCTTGTTCAGCGCACGGATGATATCAGCGGTGCTCATCTTTTCACCGTTTAACGCAACCGGATAACCCTTTTCAAAATTGATGGTCAGTTCTTCACCTTCATCCGGAGCCTTCTCAGGCGTTACACCAAGAACAAGCATGTGTTCATAGTTCGGAGCCTGTGACGGATCTTCCAGTTCCAAACCTTCATGGCTGATATGCCAGATGTTGCGGTCACGGCTGTAAGACTGATCGGTGCTGAACGGAAGTTCAATGCCATGTGCCTTGCAGTAGTCGATCTCAGCCTGACGGGAATCCATCTGCCATCTGTCGTCTCTCCAGGGAGCGATGACCTTGATGTCCGGAGCCAGTGCTTTGATACCAAGTTCAAAACGGATCTGATCATTACCCTTACCGGTAGCGCCATGGCAAATTGCAACTGCATCTTCCTTGCGTGCGATCTCAACCAGCTTTGCAGCGATAGTCGGACGAGCCATTGCGGTGCCCATCAGGTACTTGTGCTCATAAACAGCGCCTGCCTGAACACAGGGCATGATGTAATTATCGCAAAGATCATCGGTTACATCTTCAATATAAAGCTTGGAAGCGCCTGACAGACGTGCTCTTTCTTCAAGACCGTCCAGTTCCTCGCCCTGACCGCAGTCCACGCAGCAGCAGACAACTTCATATCCATAGGTTTCCTTTAACCACGGAATAATGGCAGTGGTGTCCAGACCACCGGAATAAGCTAATACAACCTTTTCCATACTCATATCCTCTCTTATCTTTTATGAACAGAATCCGTACGATTTTTGTACCTGTGCGAATCTTCCGTACAAATGGGTCCCGAACGTCCTCCTGTCAGCAATAATAATTGATAATTATAACACAGAATCCAGGTAAATGAAAAGCAGAATTTTCTTAATTTCCGTGCATTTCTCCAGCGGAAGCTTAAAAAGAGATCCGTTCTTCCGGTTCATTCGCAGGTAATACCGTAAAGCTGTAACGCATAAAAAGGAGGAGCCGCTGTACGTCTCCTCCGCCTTCTTCTTCAACTGTTTCTGCAGAAATGCTCCGCGTCTTCTGTTTATTTTACTGATTTTTCCGCCGCTGCAGCTCGATCATGTAATCTTTCCATTCCTTTTCCAGCTGCTCGTAAGAAATTTCCGACTGGACGGTATAATACCTGTCAGTCGTTTCTGTCTGCCAGTGAATATTGACATTCATTCCAATATCATCTGCCCGGCAAAACTCCAGTTTACCGGTTCCAAAGTCAAAGCTGATGCGATCGCCATGATCATACACAGCCTCTCTGTTGAACACTTTTGTTTTCTGAGCCTGCAGCAGGTTGTTGTATTTCTGAACGAAGAACTTTCCCACATGAATGGTAGCACCGTTGTGTGCTGCCGTCACCGCAGTATAATCTGCATCTTGTACGACCTGATTGATCTCCTGCGCGGTTTCCCTGTAACTGCTCTGCAGCGCCCATGTATAGATCAGGAACCCCAAGCCGGTGAGCACAAGAACCGCCACAGCGGTGATCAGAACATAAAAAAACGTATTCCGCACCGGATCTGACGAGACCTCTTCCTGTTCGAGATTTGTAAACTTTATAAAATGCGTCCCGCGGTATGTAAGTTTTCCACTCTGCCCCACAGAGAAGAACTGTGTCTCCCGTTCTGAAATCGCAAAGGTCATGATTTCCTGATCCGCAGTCTCAAAACTGACAAGAAATACCGTATTTCCGGAAGACATTGCGCCTCCGTTCGCACGGTTCAACATGGGATTATGGACCGCCCATGTTTTTTCTTCAAGTTCAATGATATGTGCCTGAACTGTTTGCTTCTTCATATTGGCCTCCGTATTATACCCGTTTCATCCACCGGTCATTGCATTAACAACGATACATTACAATCGAGTAGGAGGGGCTTCTCCCCTCCACTCGATTATTGATGCACAGCACATTCCGCACTTCGTGCTCCATGTACTTACGGGGATTGAACAGCTTCCCATGCAAGCATGGATCCGTTAATCCCCTTGTGCATCAAAAAGGACCCCTTTCGGGGTCCCTTATTTTCTCATAATTAATTATTTCAAAGCCTCAGGAGCCCCCCTTTGTACTTCAAGACTACCATATTCCAGCCTGTTTGTAAATTGCTAAAGCAGCAAAATAGCCTCTTTTATTACGCTTTTGTTTGCTTTACAGCCGCAGACACCGATCAGCAATGCATAAATCGTTTTCATCATGGGTGATCAGGATGACAGTCTTTCCTTCTGCCGCCAGCTGTACCAGTCCTCTCATTTCGCGATGCAGGTCTGCATCCAGCCCGCTGAAAGGCTCATCAAGAAGAAGCAGGTCTGCATTTTCTATCTGAAGATAACACAGTGCCCGCGCCAGACTGACACGTTTCTGCATGCCGCCGGATAAAGCATCCGGGCGGGTCTTCAATTCACCTTCCAGATGAACGCTTTGAAGATAATCCGCAATGATCTCCTTAATTGTCGCATGGACTCCCGGCCGTTTTTTCTTTGTTAAAACCACGCTCAGGTTTTCTTCCACACTGAACCAGGGAAGCAGCCGCGGTTCCTGAAAAGAAACCGCAATTTTTTCCGGCGCAGTGATTGTTCCTCTCTGCGGTTTGATGCTCCGCAGGATCAGATTCAAAAGCGTGGTCTTTCCGCTTCCGGACGGTGCCATGACTGCAGTGATTTTTCCTTCCGGGAATTCATATGAAAAATCCGTAAATATCGCTTTGTCTCCATAGGAGAAACTTACATGATCAAACTTCATCATTTCCATGTTCCTCCGTACTATATGCCGGGATGTTTTTCAATTCTTTCCGACCGTTAAACAAAATCGCCATGACTTTATCCATCGCCAGACTGAGCAGAATCACCGCAAGCGTCCACGCGAACATTCGCGCAGTCTCCAGATTATTGGAGGAGTAATAAAGCTGACGGCCAATGGAGATGACCGGCAGCACGATCACTTCCGCTGCCACACCGGCTTTCCAGGCCAATCCGAAAGATGACGCGGCTGCTGAAGAAAGATACGGAACCGTGCTCGGAAGATAAATATGCGTTATTTTTCCAATCAAAGGCATCCGGAAGGCGTCCGCCATCCGGAGCAGCTTCGGATCCGTTTCTTCGATTCCCTTTTTTGCATTGCTGTAAAAAACCGGGAGCACCATAAGACCGGCAATGATTATCGGCACCTTGCTGCGGCTCATCCAAAGCACCAAAAGAACGATAAAAGACGCCACCGGCGTGGAACGGATCACCGTCATCAACGGCGAAAACAGATCTGAAACCGGCGCGAAAAGCCCGGATAGGATTCCAAGAAGGAGTCCCAGTATTCCCGCAGCCAGCGCCCCGGCCAGAATACGAAGGAATGTCGTGCCGATATTTTTATAAAACTCTGCATTTTTCATTAATGCGATCAGTTCGCGCATGGTCGATACCGGTGACGGAAACAAAAGTTCCTCGCCGATCACCATTGCCGCGGCCTGCCACAATGCGATCCAGAAAAGAATGCTGATCAGGACCCGAACCGGTTTTTTCATATTTTTTCTCCGGAAAACAAAAAGAACTTTCATATTTTCGTCCCAAAACGCCTTAAACCTTACCATTCCGTCATATCTCTTTTTTAGCATTTCCCATATTGAATTATAATTTACCATAATGTATCGGCTTAATGGAGACTAAATTGGAGACTTCGGCGAAAGGGTTTCATTGTTTTGAAAGCGAGAAGCTTTCTTTGCTGACAAATGATTTAGCATAGAAATCCCGAAATTTCAAGATGTACGTGCATTTTTGCGTTTCACAGAGAAGAACAAATCTCGACAGAAGCGTATATCATTCTCATTCTCTGATGTGATGTAAACATGATTCTTCCTGAAAAGAGTTTTGATTTGAACCGTCATATCGAATGAATCTTTGCTGTTTATTTCGCAGTATGTGTATGTTTTATCTTACGCCTTCCAAAGAGAATGCAGATTGCAGTAGGCGAAGATGGCTTCGACTTCATCACTCTCACAGATAGAGAAGCAGACCTTCGGCTCCATGCCGGGTTTCAGAGCCTTGCGCTGATTGCCGAATTTTGTCTGGATGGAAACCCACTCAATATAATGATTATCAAGCATAGGGTGCTCAACAGAGCCAACCGTAACAAACACTTTTCCGTCTTTTACTTCGTACACGGGAATATGCTTTTCGGCAGCGGCATCCGTTGCGCCGGGAATGATCTCCTGCATCGGCTCGCCGCAGCAGATGATGGGAACTCCAGTTTCCTTGACGATGGCAATGATTTGACCGCAATGAGCGCATTTGTAAAACTTCATTTCCATATTGTTATGCCTCTTTCTTAATAATGGTTATTCTTCAACTTTTGAAAACATATCTTTGCCGACTCCGCAAACCGGACATTCAAAGTCATCGGGAAGGTCCTCAAACTTTGTGCCGGGAGCAATTCCGTTATCGGGATCACCGACTGTTTCATCGTATTCCCATCCACAAGCGTCACATACATACTTCATAATTTTCGCCTCCTTTATGATAATCATTATTTTATCGGTTCAAAATCGGCTGCGCCGTGTTTGCACAGCGGGCACACAAAATCGTCGGGGAGTTCATCGCCCTCGTAAACGTATCCGCATATCTTGCAGACATATCCTTTTTTGCCTTCGGTCTTCGGCTTCGGTTTGACATTGTCTTGATAGTAGGTATAAGTCATCGTTTCTCTGTCGGAAATGACCCGTGCCTCGGTAACGGAGCAAATGAACATACCGTGTGTATCCAGGTCAACATACTGTTCGACCTTTAAGGACATGAACGAATTGATGTATTTCGGCAGGAAGGCAAGTCCGTTGTCCGAACGGAGCACTTCCCAGTTTGCGAATTTATCCACCAATCTGCCGCTCTTGAAGCCGAATGCCTCGAATACTGAGAACGGAGCTTCTACTGATAGGCAGTTGACGTTCATGATACCCGTCTGCTTAATGATGTGATGCGAATAGTTCTGTTTATTGATGCAGACGGCGATACGGTTCGGTGCATTGGTGACCTGAGAAACCGTGTTGACGATCAACCCGTTATCTTTTTTGCCGTCATTGGATGTTACGACATAAAGACCGTAACCGATATTGAAGAGCGCCGTCAGATCGTTTTTGTTGGCGGTCTCGCCGTTTTGTGCGACATATTCCTTTGTCAGTTCTTCGGCAAGAGCATCAAGCTGAGCTTTGCTTTCGTCGTTTAATGCAGACATGATCTTTACCGTAGTGTCGGTATAAGTGATATCCTTGCAGCCTTCCAGCATCGCTTTCATTGTTTTTGCTGCCTGCGGTGCCCAAGAGCCGTTTTCGATAAGCCCAACGGTTTTATTCTTGAATCCGCGTTCGGTCAAATGATTGATAAACTCTCTCATAAATGGGAAAATATCCGCGTTATATGTCGTTGTAGCAAGAACGATTTTTCCGTAACGGAAAGCATACTCAACACATTCTGCCATATCCTCTCTTGCAAGGTCATTCAGGACAACTTTCGGGCATCCGTTTGCTTTAAGCTTCTCTGCGAGCAGTTCAACCGCTTTTTTCGTGTTACCGTACACAGATGTGTACGCGATCACAATGCCTTCACTCTCGACTCCGTAGGAAGACCATGTGTTATAAAGGTTCAGATAATATCCGAGATTTTCGGAAAGAATCGGACCATGCAGCGGGCAGATCGTCTGAATATCCAGAGCAGATGCCTTTTTCAGCAGTGCCTGTACCTGTGCGCCGTATTTGCCGACGATACCGAAATAATACCGTCTCGCTTCGCAAGCCCAGTCTTCCTCTGCATCCAATGCACCGAATTTTCCGAAGCCGTCTGCCGAGAACAGTACTTTATCCGTGCTGTCATAAGTGACGATGACCTCCGGCCAGTGCACCATCGGTGCGGTCACAAACGTCAGTGTGTGCTTGCCGAGCGAAAGTGTATCTCCTTCACCGACAACGATCCTGCGGTCCGCAAAATCCGTTCCGAAGAAGTTTTTCATCATTGTGAATGCCTTTGAAGAAGAAACAACTGTTGCCTCCGGGTAGGTATTCATAAACGAAACGATGTTCGCGGAGTGGTCGGGTTCCATGTGCTGAACGATCAGGTAATCTGGCTTTCTGTCGCCGATAACCTTTGCAAGATTGTCAAGCCATTCGTGAGTGAAATTTCTGTCAACCGTATCCATAACGGCGATTTTTTCATCAATAATGGCATACGAGTTATATGCCATCCCGTTGGGAACGACATACTGACCTTCAAACAGATCGATTTGGTGGTCGTTCACACCTATATATTTGATATCATTGGTAATCTGCATCTCTATTCCTCCTGTTAAAGCTGTGACAGCATTTTTTCAGCATCATCTGCCGCTTTTAATTTGTCGTTTGCAAAAACGATGATTCCGCTTTCGTCAATCAAATAGGTCGTTCTGACAACGCCCATTGATGTTTTTCCGTAAAGCTTCTTTTCTTTCCAGCTATCATACGCCTCTATGACTGTACGATCCGTATCGGAAAGAAGCGTGAATTTCAAATCATAATTCGATTCAAACTTTTTGTGAGAGGCAACCGAATCCTTACTGATTCCGACCACGGTGACGTTTTTCTTGTCAAACTCGGCAATCTTTTCCGAATATGAGGCCGCCTGCTTAGAGCAGCCGGAAGTATTATCTTTCGGATAAAAGTAAAGCAGTACTTTCTTTCCGCTGTATTCGGAAAGCGAGTGCATAATTCCGTTTTGGTCGGGCAGAGTAAAGTCCGGTGCCTTTGTTCCTACCGCTAACATAACGAATTTCCTTTCTTTGTGTTTAATCGCCGACGGCGATCAGTATATTCATATTCCGTACAGTGCTGTCTGCTATCTTGTCATTGACAGAATAGGCGTGTTTTTCAAGATCACCGCATATTGCCTCTGTTAATTGCCTATCCTGAAGTTCTGTAATCGTTTCGGAAGCAATTTCCTCAATCGTGTCGTATTTACGCTCTGCGACTGTATTATCACGGTTATCGCCAAACAGCAGGAAAGACAGTTTTTCCGACAATTCTTCGGTACCGACAAGTTCTCTGAGCGCACGAAAGCTCCATTTATAATAGGGCATATATCTGTCTTGAAGCAGGAAATTGACTTTCATTGCGGCGTTTACGAATTCCACGCAAGCAAGCTGTGCCGCTTCGGGCTCACCGTGTTTCATACAGCGTACAAAGTTATATTGTCCCGCCTGTGCCATTATGAGAAGATTTCCCGCAAGTCGCTTTAACCTAATATCCTGCGGCATACAAATTAAGTTTTCTCTGATTTTTGAATACTCACCGTAATTATCAAAGAACACTTCACCGTTGGCGGCCTCTGCCAATGCGTAATCGGGAAGCCGTAACCATTGTTCCAAACTAAGTTGACCTGTTTCAGAGCCAACCGTTTTTAAGTAAAAATCACTCGTTCTGATAACACCGTTCCGATTTCCGCCTACGGGAGAAATATTCTGTCGCTTGATTCCGGCATATTCTTTTGGAAGTTTGGCGTAGGCGCGTTCGAGCTGAAAGGCGTGTCTGCGGTCAACGACATCTTCGCCCGGAAGAAAAATGCAAAAGCCCGGTTCAAAGTCGTGGTCTCTGGATATTTCATCGTCATATCCGTAATGCTCCGATCCGCTTCCCACAAAGCCGACGGCGAGAAACGGCAGAATATTGGCAAAATCGGCTTCCAGCATCGGTTTGCCGAATTCCTCATAATATCCTCTCGCAAGTTCAAGCCCGTTCATAAATTCCCCTCGCTCTCCGATTTAATTCCTGCTCTGTAAGAAAGTAACCATAGTAGCCGAATACGGGAGCACATTTTTCACACACAAAGGCATAGTATCCGTCTCTCGGCAGACTATCCGTATAGAGCAGTTTTTCGGCTTCAAGTAGTTGTTTTTCAATCTCTTTTTCACCGTTTTCAAGACCGTCACGGGCGGAAATAAGGTCGGCAATATTAAGGTATGTAATGGCAACTTCAAGTTCGCCGTTTTCCTGTTTTTCCATTACTTTTATTGCCTTTTGATAGAGTTCTTCCGCTTCGGTAAAATTTTTAAGTTCGGTAAGCGTCAAAGCCATATTATTGTAAAGACCGCCAAGTCGTCCGTCGTTTGAATCAAGTGCTGATTCGTAAATCGTTTTTGCTTTGCGGTAGAGAGGCAAAGCTTCTTGAGCTTTCTCAAATGCTTTATATCCCGTGGCGGCGTTGATAAGTGTGGTACCGTATGTAAGCGATTGCTCTATATCCATAGAATCCGCAAGGGAAAGTGCATCGGATACAGCACGGAGGCATTCCGATTCTTTGCCGATCTTTCGGTAAAGTCCGATCTGCTCGTTCAAAACAGTGAGCTTCCCACGCATATCATGACACGATTCCGCTTCCGAAAGCCAATACCGCAAATGTCTTTCCGCCGCATCATGGTCATTTCGGCTCAGATAGAAATCCAGTTTGTCTATAATCCGTCCGACCGGAATGGAAGTAACCTCCGGATGCATATTCAAAAGACACTTTGGTTCTTCATAATCGTCTTTCGATAAAAAATCATTCATAACAAAAATCCTTTCCTTACCCGCCTTCCATAAGTAGGGAACACTTGGCCGTTATCATAAATATCAGCAATTTTTAGCGTTTCCAGCCTACTCAAAAAAGCCCAAAAGCGTAATACCATTTTGATTATATTATAGCTTTTAAATGTCGATAGGTCTGTGACTGAATCACAAGCAACCGCTATTATTCTCCAAAAGTATTACTGCATCAGCAACCATTTTGTACGTAGCATTCGTGTATATATCCATTGTAGTCGCAATATCCGAATGCCCTAAAATGCTTTGTATTGCCTTGATATTGGCACACGATTCGCAAAGTCTTGTAGCAAAAGTGTGTCTCAGATTATGGCAACTAAAATTCGGTATCAAAACCTTCGGGTTATTATTCTTCAAGAATTCCGCATCATTACAATCACGTATGATCCGCTTATAGACCTTATTGAGAGATCCTTGATGGTGAAGCTTTCCGAAGCGATTTAAAAACACAAAATCTGTATAACCGTCCACCGTTGCTTTGCAACTGATTCCAAGTTCATCCTGCATTTCCCGTTCCATCAAAAAAGCTTGTCTTACAGCAGTTGTCATCGGAATCAATCGTTTGCTCGCAGGCGTTTTAGTGTCATTGATTGCAAATTTCATCTTATGGTCGCCCTTATCATAATAAACTAGCGTATGATTTACATCAACCAAACCCGCCTCAAGATCAATATCGCACCAACGAAGACCCGTTGCTTCGCCAATTCTCATCCCGGTTTCCAGCAAAATAAGCGTGATCGGATACCATCGGTTATACTGGTGATTATCAGAAATGAACTTCAACAGTAGCTTCTCTTCTTCTTTTGATAACGCTGTCCTCTTTTCCTTGTTCATATTGTGCGATCGCATTAGCTCTTTTATTGCGTTATCTGCCGGGTTGTTCAAAATGAGTTCGTCATCCATTGCAATCTGCAAAACCTGATGTAAAACTGTATGTACTCCGTCAATCGTTCCGAGTTTCAAATTTCGCTCGTCCTTAAGATAATTGAAAAATCTTTTGACATCCGATTTTTTGACGTAAGCAATGTATTGTCCTCCGATTGCATCACTAACATAGGTTTCGTACATATAGCAATAATTTCGGAAGGTGTTGTCTCTGACCCCTTTTTTCAGTTCTTTCCAGACGGCATAGGCATCATTTATCGTAGTTGAATAGGGATTTTCGTTCCACTTTTTTTGCTTTGCAGAATCAATGCTTGCTTCCTTTTCGCGTAGTGCTTCCAATGTTTTTGCATATATGAAATGCTCTTTACCAAATACAGTATAGCGGTATTCGTATCTCTTATCCGCTCTTTCATACTCTCCTGCGCGAAGACGTACTCTTCTACTGTCAAATCTTACTTTCTCTTTCATAATCGCACCTCCTCAAAAGGAATACTTATTTCGGAGGTACTCTTCAAAGCAAGCTTTTTGATTAGGCATCTGTTGTCTATCCAAAGCGCATATGGACACTTTTCATCAGACACCAATTTGTGCATTTTATTGATGCCGATGTTAAAATAAGCCGCCGCTTCTTCAATGGTTAGGTTGGACTTTTCCCAAAAAGGAATTCTTTTTTCATAGGTAATTGC
>CAMGCK010000037.1 GCA_946040795.1 uncultured Lachnospiraceae bacterium | reverse complement strand
TGGAGCGTCAGGTGGGACCGCTTGCGCGTCAGTCGGAAACCGCAAAGCAGTATCTGAAGCTGCGGGATGAACTGAAGACCTATGATCTGAATGCGTTTCTGCTGGATCACAAGTCCATGTCCGATCAGCTTGTTAAAACCGAGGACAATCTGAATATCGTCAATCGGGACATTCGTGACCGTGAGGCGCAGGAAGAAGAACTGAAGAAGGAATATGCGGATATTGAGGAAACCATCGCCCGGTTGGACGAACGGATCGAAAATGTCCGTGAGAGCGCCGGGGAATCCGGTACGCTAAAAAACACGCTGGAAGGCCGTATAAACGTGGTGAACGAACAGATCAACACGGAGAACGCGAACGCGGAGCACTATGAAAACCGTTTGCGTGAGATCGATGCGGAAATCGGAGAAAAGGATGCGGCCATTGTTTCCGGAAAAGCGGAAACAGAAGAAAAAAGCGCTGAACTCATGCGGGCGGAGGCCGATGCAGCTGCCAAACAGGAGGAAATGGACGCGCTGGAACTGAAAGTGTCCCTGTACCGCAGCAATATTGAGGAAAGCCATGGCAAGGTGGTAGACCTTTTAAATGAAAAATCTGAAACCGCAGCCCGTCTGCAGCATCTGAACACACTGCTTGAACAGAATGCGATCCGAGTAAAGGAATATGAGGATCGCGTGCAGGAGCTGGATGAAAAGGGCACAGAACTGAATACAGTCATTCAGGAACTGGAAGATAAGAACAAAGAAGCGGAAAAGAATTTAAGTGAACTTGAAGAAGAGCTTTCCCGTGCACAGGAAGAACTGAAGGAAGCTGAAGAAGGCTATCAGGATGTGCAGCATGAGATCAATGACTGCATGCAGCGTTATCAGATCGCCAAGAGCCGCCTGGATACGCTGAAGAGCATGGCGGAACGTTATGAGGGCTTCAACGCAGCCATTCGCCGCGTCATGGAGGTCCGTCACACCTATGGCGGTGTCTGCGGCGTCATCGCTGACCTGATCAACGTGGACGCGCGTTATCAGACGGCCATTGAGACCGCACTGGGCGGCAATGTGCAGAACATTGTCACGGAAACGGAAAACGATGCCAAGCGCCTGGTTCAGTATCTGAAGGAAAACCGTGCAGGTCGCGCAACCTTCCTGCCCCTTGATTCCATCCGTCCGGGCGGCGGCGTTTCCGATCGGCGTGTCTTTTCAGAAAAAGGTGTTGTGGGCTCGGCGGATACATTGGTCAAATGTGATGCCAAATATGACAAAGCCATTCGTTATCTTCTGGAACGCTTTGTTGTGGTCGATCACATCGACAACGCGCTGGCAGTTGCCAAGAAATATCGTTATACGCTCCGCATCGTCACTCTGGACGGTGAATCTCTGAATGTGGGCGGTTCCATTACCGGCGGTGCCTTCAAGACCACAAACAATGTGCTTGGACGCAACACGGAACTGGAAAATATTGAAAAAGAAGCAAACGAAAACCGCGATAAGGCAGAGACACTGAAGAAGAAACTGAATCAGTATCGCCAGCTTCGTGAAAGCACGATCGTGGAGATCGATGACATTCAGGAAGATGTACGCAGTGCAAACAAGGTCTTTGCGGAGGTACGTGCGGAACTGGATTCCAAACGCCGTGAGATCATGGCTCTTGCGCTTGAAAAGAAAGAGAATGAAAGCCGCATCGCCGAGGCTGAGGAAGAAAAGCGGACGGCTGAAGCTGAACGCGACACCATCCGTGAAGCGGTGGACGCTCTTGAAAACGCCGGTACGGAGAATACCGATACCGCGGATCAGACCAAGATCCTTCTGGAAGAAGCAGAGGGAGAACTCACCGCTGTACGTGCGGAAAACGACGCGCTGACACTGAAGTGTGCTTCCATTCGTCACAGTCTGGAATTCCTGGCTGAGACGGAAGAACGGCTTTTGAGTGAGATCGACCATCTCCGTGAGGACAAGGATCGTCTGAAGGAAAATGTGGAAAACACGGCAGAAGCCGTGAAGGAACGCAAACAGGAAATCGAAGAACTGAAGGTGCAGCTTGAAGAAGCGCGTGAATCCTCATCCGGTTTTGAAGAGACGCTGAAAGCTTTGACGGAAGAACGCGAGGCCTTCAATGTTTCACAGCATGAATTCTTCACCAAGCGTGAGAATATCAGCACCGAATTATCCGACCTGACCCGTGAGCAGCTGAGACTGCAGGCGCAGCAGGAAAAACTGGAGGAAAAACTGGATTCCCAGACGGAATATCTCTGGACAGAATATGAACTGACGCCGTCGGAGGCTGAAAACTTCCGTGATGAATCCCTGGGTCTGGAAAATCCGCAGCAGATCCGCCGTCATACACAGGAACTGAAGAGCCAGATCAAGGCCCTTGGAAACGTCAATGTAAATTCCATTGACCAGTACAAGGAAGTTTCTGAACGTTATGAGTTCCTGAAGGGACAGTACGAGGATCTGGTCACGGCAGAAAAGAGCCTGGAAGATATCGTGCAGGAACTGGACGAGGGCATGCGCCAGCAGTTTTCTGAAAAATTTGAGCAGATCAAGGTGGAATATGACCGGATCTTCCGCGAACTCTTTGGCGGCGGCCAGGGTGCCATCGAACTGGAGGCGGACGCGGATATCATCGATGCGGACATTACCATCATTTCACAACCCCCGGGAAAGAAACTGCAGAACATGATGCAGCTGTCCGGCGGTGAAAAGGCACTTTCGGCAATCGCGCTGATCTTTGCGATCCAGAGTCTGAAACCGTCCCCGTTCTGTCTGCTGGATGAGATCGAGGCTGCGCTGGATGATTCCAATGTCGGTCGTTTCAGTGGATATCTGCACAATCTTACGGATCATACGCAGTTTATCCTGATCACGCATCGCCGCGGTACGATGGTATCCGCAGACCGTCTGTACGGTATCACGATGCAGGAAAAAGGTATTTCAACGTTAGTCAGCGTCAACCTGGTGGAACAGGATCTGGACGAATAAAGGAGCAGTTATGGCAGAAGAAAGATCCGGCTTTTTTAAAAAGCTTTTGGGCGGGCTTTCCAAGACCCGCGACAACATCGTAAACGGTATTGAAAGCGTCTTCATGGGCGTGTCCAGCATCGACGAAGATTTTTACGAAGAGCTGGAAGAAGTCCTGATCATGGGTGACCTCGGTGTCAGCACCACGGAAGAAGTCATTGCACGTCTTCGTGAAGAAGTGGAGGCCAAGCACCTCATGCATCCGATGGACTGCCGCGAATCCATGATCGAGATCTTAAAGGAGATCATGACCGCGCCGGATACCGCTTATGAATTTGAAAACCGTCAGTCGGTCATTCTGGTGATCGGTGTCAACGGCGTGGGTAAGACCACTTCAATCGGCAAACTGGCGGCTCAGTACAGGAAGCGCGGCAAAAAAGTCATGATGGCTGCCGCCGATACCTTCCGTGCCGCTGCCATTGAGCAGCTGACCGAATGGTCCAACCGCGCGAATGTTCCGATCATCGCGCAGAAGGAGGGCTCTGATCCTTCCGCAGTCATCTTTGATGCCGTTAATTCCGCAAAATCAAGGGGAACGGATATTCTTCTCTGTGATACTGCAGGCCGTCTTCACAACAAGAAAAACCTGATGGAAGAACTTCGTAAAATGAACCGCATCATTGACACGGAATTTCCGGAAGCGTATCGTGAAAACCTGCTGGTACTGGACGCGACGACCGGTCAGAATGCCATTAATCAGGCCAAGGAATTCATGGATGTGGCAGATATTACCGGTATTATTTTAACGAAGATGGACGGAACGGCAAAGGGCGGTATGGCCATTGCCATTCACAAGGAACTGGGTATTCCGGTAAAATACATCGGTGTGGGCGAGCAGATCGACGATCTGGAAAAGTTCGATCCGGAAGAGTTTGTGGATGCCCTGTTTGAAAATATGGACGAAGACTGACCGTTTGATGCGGGTCCGGTCTTTGGCTTAAGACCCGTATGAAAAGGAGCGTGAACCGTGGATAAGACCTTCAAAGAGGTATTTTCAAATATTACAGGCAGCCGTGAGGTGGAGGGGCTTCTTCCGCTTATTGACGTCAGCCGCCTGAAGTACAGCGAAGGTAAGGAATATCTTCTGATCTACCTGAAGATCCGCCGTCTGGTGGACAAGGAGATGGTCACTACACTGGAAGAACTTATTAACAAAGAGTATCTTGCAGAGCTTCCCACGCGTGCGCGCATTATTGAGACTTATGAGCTTCCGACGGCCTACCGGCTGCCGGAGCTCATTGAATTTTACCGGACTTCCATGATCGAGGAGCTGACAGACGGAATGCCCATCGACCGGCGCTTTTTGACGAAGGCCGAGTGGAATGTCACGGACACGGAGATCGCCATCAAGATCGAGGATCATCCCATCAGCCGCGGAAATGAGCGCATGTGGACGGAAAAGATTACCCGGATCATGAATGAACGCTTTGGCTACGAAGTGCATGTCTCCTTTGAGTATGAGGAAAAGAAAGAACACACCTTTGTCATCAAACATGAGGATGTGGTCTATATTGACGCGCCCCGGCCGGCTGAAAAGACAAAGAGCGAAGAGAAGCCTGCAGATTCCGGAAAAGCTGCTGCCGGGGAAAAGCGTCCGGCAGCACAGAAAAAGACCGAAAACAGATCCTTTGCGAGAAACGGAAACGGCGTACAAGACGGCCGTACGGCAAACGGTGCACTCCGGAAAGGCGGTAGGGACGAGGGAACGGTCAAGGCAGCCAAGCGGGCCTATGTTTCCGATGATCCGAACCATATTTACGGACGGCCCTTTGACGATGAGATCAAGCCCATTGGTTCTTACGGCGCTTCTGAAGAAGGCAACATGGTCATTCACGGACAGATCCTTTCACAGGAAGTGCGTGAATTAAGAAACGGCGAGCGCAGTATTCTGGCGTTCTCCGTATCGGATTTTACCGATACCATCAATGTCAAACTTTTTGTTTCCAATGAAGATGCACCGGAACTGTCCAAGAAGCTGTCGCCGGGCACCTGCATAAAATTAAAGGGCCTGGCTCAGTTTGACACCTTTGACAAAGAACTGTCCATTCGTTCTGTTCAGGGTATTTTCAAGATCGACAAGAGTTTTAAATCCAGCCGTGAAGATCACGCGTCTGTGAAGCGCGTGGAACTGCACTGCCATACCAAGGCTTCGGAGAACGACGGCATGTCGGAAGCATCCGCGCTCATCAAACAGGCTGCAAAATGGGGACATAAGGCCATGGCCATTACGGACCACGGCTGTGTTTACGCGTTCCCGGAAGCTTACCACACCGTAGAAAAAATGGATTTTAAGGTTCTGTACGGTATGGAGGGGTATCTGGTCGATGATACCAAGAAAGTGGTTGTAAACCCCGGAAATCGATCGATAGACGCGCCCTGTGTCGTCTTTGACATTGAAACCACCGGTTTTTCACCGGTAAAAAATAAGATCATTGAGATCGGTGCGGTCAAGCTGGAGGGCGGAAAGGTCATCGACCGTTTTTCCACCTTTGTCAATCCGGGTACGCCGATCCCGTACCGAATCGAAAACCTGACCGGCATCAGCGATGCCATGGTAAGCGACGCCGAAGATATTTCCGAGGTTCTCCCGAAATTTCTGGCATTTGCGGAAGGCTGTTATCTGGTGGCCCATAATGCGGAGTTCGATGTGACCTTCATCACGGAAAACGCCAAGCGTCTGGGACTTTTTGAAGAACCATATTCGTATGTGGATACGGTGGGTGTTGCGCGCGTACTTCTGCCGCAGCTTGCCCGCTATCGTCTGGATAATCTGGCAAAGGAACTGAATGTTTCCCTGGAGAACCATCACCGCGCCGTGGACGATGCGGAATGTACGGCCATGATCTACTTAAAACTTCTGGACCGCTTGAGAAACCGCAGCCTGAATACGCTGGAGGAAGTGGAAAAGGCCATGATCCCCACGCCGGATGTCATTAAAAAGATGCCTACCTTCCATGTGGTGCTGCTGGCATCCAGTGAAGCCGGCAGAGTCAATCTGTATCATCTGGTTTCGCAGTCTTCGCTGAATTATTTCAGGTCCCGTCCGCGTATTCCAAAGTCTCTTCTGGAAGAATATCGGGAGGGACTTATCATCGGTTCCGCCTGCGTTTCCGGTGAAGTGTTCAATGCGGTGCTGGAGGGCGCGGCTGAGGAGGAGATCCATCGGCTGGTGGACTTCTATGATTATCTGGAGATCCAGCCCATCGGCAATAACGCGTTCCTTCTGAATAAGGACAATGATGTGAACAGTATCGAGGATCTGCAGAATCTGAATCGCCGCATTGTGGAATTGGGTGAACAGTACAACAAACCGGTCTGTGCCACCTGTGATGTGCATTTCCTGGACCCGGAGGACGGCATTTACCGTGAGATCCTGCAGCACACCGTCATGCACAGCAAGGGCGGTTCGGAGGAAGCAGAGGATGAAGCTCCGCTTTATCTCCGTACAACAGAAGAAATGCTGAAGGAATTCGACTATCTGGGCGCGGATAAGGCGTACGAGGTGGTTGTCACCAATACCAACATGATTGCGGACAGGATCGAAAAGATCATCCCGGTTCGTCCGGACAAGTGTCCGCCCAAGATCGAAAACGATGCGGAAACACTCCGCACGATGTGTTATAAAAAAGCCCACGAAACCTACGGCGATCCGCTGCCGGAGATCGTGGAAAAGCGCCTGGAGCGTGAACTGAACGCCATCATTTCAAACGGATATGCCGTTATGTACATGATTGCGCAGAAACTGGTTAACAAATCTGTTTCGGATGGATATCTGGTAGGTTCCAGAGGATCTGTCGGGTCCTCTTTTGCCGCGACGATGTCCGGTATCACAGAGGTAAATCCGCTGCCGCCGCATTATCGCTGTCCGAATTGTCAGTACAGTGATTTTGAATCCGAGACCGTTCAGAAATATGTGGACAACACCGGTTCCGACATGCCGGACATGCTGTGTCCCAGATGCGGAAAACCGCTGCTGAAGGACGGCTACAACATTCCTTTTGAGACCTTCATGGGATTTAAGGGAAACAAGGAGCCGGATATTGACCTGAATTTCTCCGGTGAATATCAGTCCAAGGCACATTCCTATACGGAAGTTATTTTCGGTAAGGGACAGACCTTCAAGGCCGGTACCATCGGCACCGTGGCGGAAAAGACCGCCTATGGCTATACGCTGCATTATTACGAGGATCACGGCATTGAAAAACGACGCTGTGAGATCGAACGTGTGGCGCATCATCTGGAAGGCGTACGCGCGAGCTCAGGCCAGCATCCCGGCGGCATCATCGTGCTTCCCATCGGTGAGGACATCAATACCTTTACGCCTATTCAGCATCCGGCCAACAAGGAAACGAACATCGTCACCACACACTTTGACTATCATTCCATTGACTCCAACCTGCTGAAACTGGACATTCTGGGCCATGATGATCCCACCATGATCCGTATGCTGCAGGACCTGGTAGGCGTGGACCCGAGAACCTTCCCGCTTGATGCGCCTGAGGTCATGGAACTGTTCCGTTCCACGGATTCCCTTGGCGTCAAGCCCGAGGATATTCACGGATGCCCCCTCGGGGCAATGGGACTTCCCGAATTCGGTACGGACAACGCCATCAACATGCTGCTGGAGACCAAGCCTCAGTATGTATCCGACCTGATCCGTATTTCCGGTCTGTCCCATGGAACGAACGTCTGGCACGGAAACGCGCAGACGCTCATCAACGAAGGAAAATGTACCATTCAGACGGCCGTATGCACCCGAGACGATATCATGATGTATCTGATCTCCAAGGGCGTGGAAAACGAAGAGAGCTTCAAGATCATGGAAGCTGTGCGTAAAGGCCGGGTGGCCAAGGGCAAATGCGCCGAGTGGCCGGAATGGAAACAGGACATGATCGATCACGGAGTTCCGGACTGGTATATCTGGTCCTGCGAACACATTGAATACATGTTCCCGAAGGCACACGCGGCAGCTTATGTCATGATGGCGCTGCGTATTGCGTACTGCAAGGTGTTTTACCCGCTGGCTTATTACTGCGCGTATTTTTCCATTCGCGCAAACGGCTTTAACTATGAACTGATGTGCCAGGGACGGGAACAGCTGGAACACAATCTTCTGGAAATGGAAAAGAGAAAAGATGAGCTGAACGCAAATGAAAAGGATCAGTTCCGTGATATCCGTATTGTTCAGGAAATGTATGCGCGCGGGTATTCCTTTGTGCCCATCGACATCTACCGGGTGAGCTCCACACGGTTCCAGATCATCGATGACAAGCACATCATGCCGTCGCTAACGTCCATCAGCGGCATGGGCGAAGTCGCGGCGGATACTGCGGTGGAAGCGGCAAAAAAAGGACCGTTTACGTCTCTTGGAGATTTCCGTACCCGAACCAAGGTTTCACAGACGCTGATCGATCTGATGGTGAACCTGCATATTCTCGACAAGCTTCCGAAGGAAGATCAGTTCAGCTTCTTTGACAGCCTGATGTAAGAGAAAAGTACAGTTTTTCCGGATAATCAACAATCGACCGCTTTAGCGGGATAAAGTTTCTATTGACAAAAGTTTGATTTAAGGGTACAATTTATTGAATACACATTTAGGATGGTGTCACAAATATGCAAATGAATGGTGCACAGATCATCGTTGAAACGCTGATCGAACAGGGCACTGACACGGTTTTCGGATATCCGGGCGGCCAGGTCCTCTTTATCTATGACGAATTATACAAATACAGTGATAAATTAAGACACGTATTAACAGCACATGAGCAGGGTGCAGCACATGCGGCAGACGGTTACTTCAGAGGTACCGGAAAGCCGGGCGTTGTAATTGCAACCTCCGGTCCCGGCGCAACCAATCTGGTCACCGGTATCGCAACGGCTATGCTGGACTCCGTTCCGCTTATAGCCATCACCGGCAACGTTCCGTGTGATCTGATCGGCAGGGATTCATTCCAGGAGATCGATATCACCGGCGTGACGATGCCCATTACCAAGCACAACTACTTTGTTAAAGATGTTACCAAACTTGCGGATATTATCCGTGAGGCTTTCCAGATCGCAATGTCCGGTCGTCCGGGTCCTGTCCTGATCGATGTTCCCAAGGATGTGCAGACTGCGGTTACGGAATTTATCCCGAAGGAAAAGGTAAAGAAGCTTCCGAACAAATTTGTAAACGAGCGGGAAGCGGAAGAAGACATCAAGTCTGCGGCTGAACTTTTGACGAAAGCTAAGCGTCCGTTCATTTTAGTGGGCGGCGGTGCAATCGGCGCAGGTTTAAGAGATGACATTCAGGAATTTGCGGATCGTACCGGCGCGTACATCGGAAGCACCTTTATGGGACTTTCCTGTATCCCCACGGATAATCCCCGTTTCCTCGGCATGGTCGGCATGCACGGCCATTACGCATCCAGCGTGGCAGAGCATCAGGCCGATGTCATATTTGCCATCGGTGTCCGTTTCTCAGACCGTGTAACCGGAAACAAAGCCAAGTATGCCGCAAAGTCCACGATCATTCATCTGGATGGCGACCATGCGGAACTGAACAAGAACATCAATGTGGAGATCGGCATCAGCGGTGATGTCAACAGTGTCTTTAAGAAGATCGTCGCGATGGTTCCGTCCAAGACACGTCCTGATTGGGATGCGCAGGTTGCGGATCTGATCGACAAGGAACTGCATCATAATTACAAGCAGCTGAGCACGCTGAACCCCAAGGTGGCGTTCGATATCATGAATGAGATCGTGGATCCGGAAACGGTACTGGCTACGGATGTCGGTCAGCATCAGATGTGGGCAGCTCAGTACTGGAACTTCAAGGAACAGCGTAAGCTGGTGTCTTCCGGCGGTCTTGGTACCATGGGATTCGGCCTGGGTGCGGCAATCGGCGCGTGCATCGGTTCCGAGTGCAAGACGGTCCTTGTAACCGGCGACGGTTCCTTCGGCATGAACTTAAATGAAATGGCTACGGCTGTATCCACCGGTGTTCCGGTTACTGTCGTTCTTTTCAATAACGGTGTACTCGGTATGGTACGTCAGTGGCAGACCCTGTTCTACGGACAGCGCTACTCACAGACCACGCTGAACCGTAAGACGGATTTTGTGAAGCTGGCAGAAGCATTCGGCGCAAAGGGTTACCGCGCGACCACACCGGAAGAGTTCAAGGCAGCGTTTGAAGAAGCGTATGCACTGAACGGTCCGAGCATCATTGATGTGGCAATCAATGAGGATGAATTCGTTCTTCCTATGCTGCCTCCGGGTGGAAGCATCAATGACATCATTGTGGAAAAGTGAGGTCCGACATGAGCAGAATCATTATTTCAGTCTATGTGAACAACCAGTCCGGTGTTCTGAACCGGATCTGCAGCCTGTTCTCAAGAAGAGGCTTCAATATTGACACCCTGTCCGTCGGTGAGACGGAGGATCCCAATTACTCCCGTATGACCATTACCATGGACGGTGATGATTATGCGCGTCTTCAGGTCGTGAATCAGCTGAACAAGGTTCATGATGTGAAGAAGGTGGAGATCCTGGAACTTGCAACATCTGCGCGCCGTGAACTGGCGTTGATCAAAGTGGGTGTCAGCAGTGAGACCCGTCAGGACATCATTTCCGCAGTCAATATTTTCCGCTGCAGCATCATCGACTATACGCCGGAAGCAGTCATCGTGGAAGTTACCGGTGAAGCAACTAAAATCGATGCTTTCATTGAAGTCATGAAGCCTTTCGGCATCATGGAAGTTGCGCGTACCGGTCTTGCTGCTTTACAGCGTGGAAACACCTGCATGCTTGACAAGTAAGCAAACACTACAGCAATAAGCATGAATTTTGCGATTAAGCAATTTTTATAAAATTTAAGAGGAGAAAAACAATGTCAGAAGCAAGAATTTTCTATCAGCAGGATTGTGACCTGAACAGACTTGCCGGCAAGACCGTTGCAATCATCGGTTACGGCTCACAGGGTCATGCACACGCACTGAACCTGAAGGATTCAGGTGTTCATGTAATCGTAGGTTTGTACGAAGGTTCCAAGAGCTGGGCAAAGGCTGAAGCTCAGGGCCTGGAAGTATATACCGCTGCAGAAGCTGCTGCAAAGGCAGATGTCATCATGATCCTGATCAATGATGAAAAGCAGGCTAAGCTGTACAAAGAATCCATCGAGCCGAACCTTACCGAAGGCAAGACCCTTGCATTCGCTCACGGCTTCAATATTCACTTTGGCTGCATCAAGCCGCCGAAGAATGTCAACGTCATCATGATCGCGCCGAAGGGCCCGGGTCACACCGTTCGTTCCGAGTACCTGGTAGGTAAGGGCGTACCGTGCCTGATCGCTGTTGAGCAGGACGCTACCGGCGACGCATGGGACATCGGCCTTGCATACGCACTTGGTATCGGCGGCGCTCGCGCAGGCGTTCTTGAGACCACCTTCAGAACTGAGACTGAGACCGACCTGTTCGGTGAGCAGGCTGTCCTTTGTGGCGGTGTCTGTGCATTAATGCAGGCAGGCTTCGAAACTCTTTGCGAAGCAGGTTATGATCCGAGAAACGCATACTTCGAGTGCATCCATGAGATGAAGCTCATCGTTGACCTTATCTATCAGTCCGGTTTCGCAGGCATGAGATATTCCATCTCTAATACCGCTGAATACGGCGATTACATCACCGGACCGAAGATCATCACTGAAGAGACCAAGAAGACCATGAAGAAGATCCTGTCCGACATTCAGGACGGTACCTTCGCTAAGGACTTCCTTCTTGACATGTCCGATGCAGGTGCTCAGGTTCACTTCAATGCTATGAGAAAGCTGCATGCTGAGCATCCGGCAGAAGTCGTTGGTGCAGAAGTTCGTAAGCTTTACAGCTGGTCCGATGAAGACAAGCTCATCAACAACTAATTCAAACTGAATCAGTCAGAAAAGTTGTAAAGTCTGCTCCTGTACCCGTTACAGGGGCAGACATTTTATGGAGGAATAATCATGATCAAAGATACTATTGTGGATGGTTTCAACAACGCGCCGCACAGATCCCTTTACCATGCACTGGGCCTGACGGTGGAAGAGACTTCCCGTCCGCTCATCGGTATTGTCAGTTCTTATAACGAGATCGTTCCGGGCCACATGAACCTGGATAAGATCACGGAAGCCGTTAAGCTTGGCGTTGCCATGGCAGGCGGTACCCCGATCGTTTTCCCGGCCATTGCTGTCTGCGACGGTATTGCCATGGGCCATACCGGCATGAAGTACAGCCTGGTCACCCGCGACCTGATCGCGGACTCCACAGAATCCATGACCCTGGCACACGGCTTTGACGGCCTTGTCATGATCCCGAACTGCGACAAAAATGTGCCCGGTCTTCTGATGGCTGCAGCACGTCTTAATATTCCCACCGTATTTGTCAGCGGCGGTCCGATGCTTGCCGGCCATGTGAACGGCAGAAAGCGTTCTCTTTCAAGCATGTTTGAAGCGGTAGGCGCTTATTCTGCAGGCAAGATGACGGATGAAGAACTGACAGAGTTTGAAGAGAAGGTATGTCCGACCTGCGGTTCATGCTCCGGTATGTATACCGCAAACTCCATGAACTGCCTGACGGAAGTTCTGGGTATGGGCCTTCGCGGCAACGGTACGATCCCGGCTGTATATTCCGCTCGTATTGAACTCGCTAAGCACGCCGGCATGCAGGTCATGGAACTTGTAAGAAAGAACATTCGTCCGCGTGACATCATGACTGCTGCTGCAATCAAGAATGCTGTAACCGCAGACATGGCACTGGGATGCTCCACGAACAGCATGCTGCATCTTCCGGCCATCGCCAATGAATGTGATGTTGAATTTGATCTGAACTGGGTCAATGAGATCTCCGAGCATACGCCGAATATCTGCCATCTGGCTCCGGCAGGCCCGACTTACATGGAAGATCTCAATGAAGCAGGCGGTGTATACGCAGTATTAAAGGAACTGGCTGATGCCGGTCTCATTGATACCTCAGTTATGACCGTTACCGGTAAAACGCTGGGTGAGAATATTGCAGACGCTGTCAATCTGGATCCGGAAACCATTCGTCCCATCGACAACCCGTTCACCAAGACCGGCGGTATTGCTGTACTTCGCGGCAATCTGGCTCCGGATGGATGTGTTGTCAAGCGTGCGGCTGTGGCGTCTGAAATGCTGGTACATGAAGGTCCGGCACGCGTCTTCAACTCAGAAGAAGAGTGCATTGAAGCTATTTACGGCGGTAAGATCAAGGACGGCGATGTTGTTGTCATCCGTTACGAAGGTCCGTCCGGCGGCCCCGGCATGCGTGAAATGCTGAGCCCGACCTCTGCCATCGCCGGCATGGGACAGGATAAGACGGTTGCACTGATCACGGACGGCCGTTTCTCCGGCGCGACCCGCGGTGCTTCCATCGGACATGTTTCTCCGGAAGCAGCTAAGGGCGGTTTGATCGCTTATGTTCAGGAAGGGGATATTATTTCCATCAACATTCCGGAATATCATATTGAGCTGAAGGTTTCCGATGAGGAGATCGAAGCGAGAAAGAAGACCACGGAGCTTCAGGTCAAGAAGAACCTGTCCGGTTATCTGAAGCGTTATTCTCAGATGGTTTCTTCTGCCGATAAGGGTGCCATTATTAACGTCAAATAAGGAAAATTCTGCTTACATGAATACTGCTGATCTTAAAATCACATCAGCACTGGCGTCCGTGGTCCTGTACAGAAATGTTGTACAGGACCCGGTCGTTTCCAGACTGAATGAATATCTGAAATGCGAAGGAAGCGAACTGGATAAGATCGCTTGCTACAGTGACTTTGTGGCCTGCCTTTATAAAGAGGGCGGAGACCTGGGATGTCTCCTGGAGGATGCACTTCGCTGCGACGACAATGTATATGTCCGCATCCTTGCTGCCCGTAAGACGCCGGAAAGGTATATGGAACGCGCATTTTTACGGGAAATGGAATTGTTTACTGCACTTACGGAGATGAGCGCGGAGGAACTTCTTGCCATGAAGGAACTTCCGAAGGATCTTCCGGGTTTTGCCAATACAAAGCGTGATTTTACCACGATGATCCCTGCAGCGCTTTCACGTGCGTCTGTCACCGGTTATGGTATTTACGCGCGCCACGGAATGTTCCAGGTCGATGCGGAAGGTCATCTGGTACCGGTTCCGTCGCCGGATCCCATCAGTATCGATGATCTCATCGGCTACAGCCTTGAGCGCAATCAGGTCATTGAAAACACGCGTGCGCTTCTGAACGGAATGCCCGCTGCCAATGCGCTTCTTACAGGTGACGCCGGTACCGGCAAATCTTCGACCATTAAAGCGGTCGCCAACATGTTCCGTGCAGATGGTCTGCGCCTGATTGAAATGAAAAAGGAACAACTGCCGCTTCTTTCAACCGTCATGGGTGAGATCAGTGACAATCCGTTGAAGTTCATTATTTTTATCGACGACCTGACCTTTGTACCGGACGATCCCAGTTTTGGCTCGCTGAAGGCTGTACTGGAGGGTTCGGCTTCTGCAAAGGCTGACAATGCCGTCATTTACGCAACCAGCAACCGCCGCCACATGATCCGCGAGACCTTCTCTTCAAGAGACGGCGATGAGATCCACAGAAACGACACCATCGAAGAGCAGACATCACTTTCTGCGCGCTTCGGTCTGACGATCCTGTTTCAGAAGCCCAATAAGATGCTTTACCTGGAAATCGTGCGCACACTTGCTGAGCGTAAGAACATTACAATGGATGTGACGGAACTTGAAACAAAGGCTGAAGCCTTCGCGCTTCGCAAGGGACACCGTTCTGCACGTGTTGCGGAGCAGTTTACGGACAGTTTACTGGCCGGACTTTAAGAAATATAAGGAATTAAAATGCTGACACTGGATCGCGTATATCACGCAAGTTATGTTTTAAAGGATGTTGTCCGCCGTACGGATGTGATCATGGCCCCCAAGATGAATACCAAGGGCGAAGTTTATCTGAAGACCGAGAATCTTCAGGTGACCGGCTCTTTCAAGATCCGCGGTGCGTATTATAAAATGTCACAGCTGACGCAGGAAGAGAAGGAAAAAGGAGTTGTGGCCTGCTCCGCGGGAAATCATGCACAGGGTGTGGCGCTTGCCGCGAAAGAGAGCGGCATTAAGTCCATTATCTGTCTGCCGGACGGCGCTCCCATTTCCAAGGTGGAAGCAACGAAAAGTTTTGGAGCGGAAGTCTGCCTGGTGGAAGGCGCTTATGATGATGCCTATAAAAAGGCGAAAGAGCTTTGCGCTGAAAAGAATATGACATTTGTTCATCCCTTTGATGATGAAGCGGTCATCGCCGGTCAGGGTACGGTTGCGCTGGAACTCATGGAGCAGATTCCGGATCTGGACGCGGTGGTAGTACCGGTGGGCGGCGGTGGTCTGATTGCCGGCATTGCTTATACGGTTAAGAATCTGAACCCGCGTATCAAGGTATACGGTGTTCAGTCGGCTACGCTGCCTTCCATGAAGGCCTCTCTGGAAAAAGGCGAGATCCTTGAGATGGAGCCGGAAGGAAATACCATTCTGGACGGTATCCGTGTAAAGAAGCCGGGCACACTGACTTATGAACTCTGCAAACAGTATGTGGACGATGTCGTTACCGTCACGGACGATGAGACCGCTGCAGCGATTCTTGCGCTGATGGAACGTCAGAAACTGATTACGGAAGGCGCCGGCGCAGTTGCGGCAGCTGCCGTCATGTTCGACAAGATCCCGGTGGAAGGGAAGCGGGTTGCCTGCATTCTTTCCGGCGGAAACATTGATGTGACGATCCTGAACCGTGTCATTGACCGCGGTCTGAAGATGGCAGGAAGAAGCTATCGCCTGTCTATTTCACTGACAGACAAACCGGGCCAGCTGTCTCAGGTCGCGCAGATCATTGCAGACCATCACGGCAATGTTACCGGTGTGCTTCATGAACACAGCAGTGAGGGTACGGACGTAAACGGCTGTTATCTGCAGCTTTCACTGGAAACCCGTAACTTTGAGCACATTGAAGAGATCCGTAAAGCACTGATTAACCAAGGTTTTAAATTGCTGTAAGTGCTTCGGCAGTATCAAAAACGAATGAAAAAGACCCGCAGATCGGCAGAAATGTTGATAATGCGGGCTTTTTTGTGTTTTCAGCAGTTTCAGCAGGAATTCGAAAGGGTTATTCACAAAATGGCAGATAGGGGGGCTGTTCGTATGGGTTGAAATAATCATCGACTTGGATTATAATATAAGTACTTGTGGAATTATACATATATGAGGTTTAGATGCAATGATCGATCTGTCTTTTGTCATTCCCTGCTATAACGAAGAGGGCAATGTACGGGTCATTTATGATGCCATCCATGCGGTTTTTGACCCGGAAGGTATTTCAACGGAAATCGTCATGGTCAATGACGGTTCCGTGGACGGAACCCGGAAGGCATTAAAAGAATTATATAAAGAGCATGCGGATTCCGCACTGAAAGTGATCAGTTTCTCCCGTAATTTCGGAAAAGAAGCGGCGATCCTCTGCGGAATGCGGCACACCATCGGCGAACATGTCTGCTTTATTGACGCGGACATGCAGCAGCGCCCGGAAGTGGCACTGGAGATGTACCGGAAGCTTTTATCGGATGAAGATCTGGACTGTGTAGCCGCTTATCAGGAACAGCGGAAGGAAAGCAAAGTGCTGACTTTCTTCAAGAACTGTTTCTACCGGCTCATCAATAAAATGTGTGACATTGATTTCGTGCAGGGGGCATCGGATTTCCGGATCCTCAAGCGTCCGATGGTCGATGCGATTCTGTCGCTTCCGGAGTATTATCGTTTCTCCAAGGGCATTTTCTCATGGGTGGGTTTCAATACGTTCTTCATGCCCTATGAAGTGCAGGAACGGAATTCCGGCAAATCCTCCTGGAATTTCATGAAGCTTTTCAAATACGCGATCGAAGGAATCGTAGGTTACACCACAACACCCCTTCAGATCTCCACAGTTCTCGGCGTCATCGTATCCGCGCTTGCGGTCATCTATATGGTATTCATCATCGTCAAGACACTGATTACGGGAATCGATGTTCCCGGCTACGCAACGACACTCAGCTTTGTGCTGCTCCTTGGCGGCATTCAGCTTCTGATGCTCGGCATCATCGGCGAGTATCTGGCAAAAGCATATATTCAGGGTAAGAACCGCCCTGTCTATATTGAGAAAGAGGTTCTGGAAGGCAGTTTGAAAAATGGCGAATTCGACGGCAAATAAGAATACGAACCGCAGTTCACAGTCCAAATCAAATACGGGAGGCAGAAGTTCCGGTTCCGGAAGCAGAAGTAATGGAACAAGAAGCTCAAGCAGCAGAAGCACCGGTTCCGGAAATAGACGCAGTTCTTCCGGCAGCCGTTCGAGCAGCAGCCGCAGTACTGCAAGCCGTTCTTCTTCAAGAAGTGCCGGTTCTAAGACGAGAACCCAAACGGAGATGAAGGAAGCCAGAAAAGCGGTACAGCGTCGCAATATGCTGATCAAGGAAATCGTATTCCTGGTGATTCTGGCGATCTGCGTACTTCTTTTTGTGGCATGTTTCTCACAGTCGCTGAGCTGGCTGAAGACGATCTCCTTCGGGGCCTTCGGCATGCTGATGTACATTGCTCCGTTTTTTATTGCAGGCATTGCACTTCTTGCGGTATTCAATGATTTTTCCTGGACCATGGTGATCCGCTTCTTTGGCGCGTTCATGATCTATTTCGCGGTATCCGGCATGATCTCTGTTGCGTCAAAGCCGGAAAACGGCGGCCTTTTGGGCCGTGCATGCTATGCCATGTTCTTCAAGCACTGCGGTGCAGTCGGCACATATGTAATCGACGCGTTTATTCTCATGATCGGCTTTGTCTTAAGCACCGGTTTTTCGCTCAGTGAGATTCTGGATACCGTGCGCCAGGATATGAAAGACCGTGAAGAAAGCATTTCTCGCAGAAACGCGCGCATTGAGCGCGAAAAGAGAAGAGAGATCGTCCGTCAGGAACGTCTGGAAAAGCAGGAAAAACAGCTTCATGTGGTGGAAACGCTGCGCCGTGCCAATGATGCCAAGCAGATCGAGAACAAGGCGCTTGAAAAGCATCTCAATGATGAGAATGAGCGTTTTAAGCCGGTATATGGCATCGGCGATACCACCATTCGTGAAAACGAGTGTCCCGCTGCTTCATTTACCGATCAGGAATCCGCGCTTGAAAAGAATGAAAAGATCTTTAAGGCATCCAATTACCGGAACAGCGGCGATGTAAAGCCGGCCCCGGTGGATCAGGCCAAGGACGTGGCTGCTTTTATTCCGGACATTGTGGTTCCGGCGTCCTATTTCAAGGATGACGATGCCAAGGCCGTGGTACTGACCGGCCGTGACAAGGATCTTCCGGCAGATCCGGAGGACATCGAACAGATCGTGGAGCCCGCTCACATCGACCTTGCAAAGGAAGAAAATTACGATCTGGGCGAGGATGACCAGTATACGAAGACGGTCATCACCGGAAGCGGAAAAATCATCCGTGCGGAAACGGACGGCGACATTCTGAAAAAGAAGGAGATCATTCACGGCGGTCCCAGGAATACGGACGCCAATGCTTCTTCAGCAGAAGAACATGCCACCAAGAATTCCGCCAGGGAAAACCGTGCGACCTCCAATGAGATTGAAAACAACCGTCAGGAAGAACTGAAGGAATATGTTTTCCCGCCCATCGAGCTTTTAAAACGCGGCAGTGCTTCCTCCATCTCAAAGTCTGAACTCAGCAGGGAACTTCAGGAAACCGCACAGAAACTGCAGCAGACACTGCAGACCTTTGGCGTGGGTGTTCAGATCACGAACATTACCTGCGGCCCCACGGTCACCTGTTATGAGATCCAGCCGGAAATGGGCGTCAAGGTCAGTAAGATCGTTTCCCTGACGGACGATATCAAACTGAATCTCGCAGCCGCCGATATCCGTATCGAAGCTCCGATTCCGGGCAAGTCCGCCATCGGCATCGAAATCCCGAACAAGGTCAAGCAGAGCGTAGTTCTTCGCGATCTTCTGGAAAGCGAAGAATTTCGAACCTCCAAGTCCAGCCTGGCATTTGCCGCAGGCCGTGACATTGAAGGCAAGAGCATCATTGCCAATATTGAGAAGATGCCGCACGTACTGGTTGCCGGTTCCACCGGTTCCGGTAAGTCTGTCTGCATCAACTCCATGATCATGAGCATCCTGTACCACGCGGACCCCTCTGAAGTCAAAATGATCATGGTGGACCCCAAGGTCGTTGAACTTTCCGTTTACAATGGTATTCCGCACCTTCTGCTCCCGGTCGTAACGGATCCCAAGAAGGCCGCTGCTGCGCTGAACTGGGCAGTTGCGGAAATGGAGAACCGTTATTTGCAGTTTGCGGAATATAATGTCCGCAACATCGAAGGCTTCAATGACATGATCTACCGCGATGCGCCGGAAAAGAACGGCAATCCGGTAAAACGTATGGAAAAGATCCTGATCATCGTCGATGAGCTGGCGGACCTTATGATGGTTGCCGCAAGTGAAGTCGAGACGGCCATCTGCCGACTGGCACAGAAGGCCCGTGCTGCCGGAATCCATCTGGTACTTGCGACTCAGCGTCCTTCCGTCGATGTCATCACCGGCCTGATCAAGGCCAACATCCCGTCCCGTATTGCGTTTGCGGTTTCTTCCGGTACGGACTCCAGAACCATTCTGGATACCGTCGGCGCGGAAAAACTTCTGGGTATGGGCGACATGCTGTATGCGCCCGCAGGCTCATCCAAGGCGACCCGACTGCAGGGTACCTTTGTATCCGATTCCGAGATCGTAAAAGTCGTGGACTTCTTAAAGGGCCAGGGGCCGGTCAAGGGCGGCGGTGTGAAGAGCGATGTGGATCTTTCTTCACCGGCCTCCATCGGCGGTGGCGGCGCAGGCGGCGGAAACGATGTGGATGAATACTTTGCCGATGCAGGCCGTCTGGTCATTGAGAAGCAGAAGGCATCCATCGGTATGCTGCAGCGTGCGTTCAAGCTGGGCTTCAACCGTGCAGCGCGCATTGTGGATCAGCTCTGCGATGCCGGTGTTGTGGGTGAAGAAGAAGGAACCAAGCCGCGCCGCGTTCTGATGAATGCCATGGAATTTGAGGATTACCTGAAGAACGGCAAAGAATAAAGACAAGAATTCATGAAAGCAGTCCGGTTTTGAGACGGACTGAAAAAAATCAATTGCAAAGGATATAAATTATGCTGATACAGTGGTATCCCGGACATATGACAAAGGCAAAGCGTGCGATGCAGGAAGACATCAAACTGGTGGATCTCATCATTGAACTTCTGGACGCCCGCATTCCGCTTTCATCACGAAATCCGGACATCGACACGCTTGCGAAAGGAAAATTCCGGATGGTTCTCCTGAATAAAGCGGATCTCGCGGATCCGGCGGCAACGGAAGTGTGGATCGATTATTTCAAATCCCAGGGAATAACAGCCATCGCGCTGGATTCCCGCGCGAAGACCAAAATGCGTGAGATCCAGAATAAAATGCTGGATGTATGCAAGGAAAAAATCGAACGCGACAAACGGCGCGGTATTCAGAACCGCCCCATCCGGGCGATGGTCGTGGGAATCCCGAATGTGGGAAAGTCCACCTTCATCAATTCATTTTCCGGAAAAAGCGCGGCAAAGACCGGCAATAAGCCCGGTGTTACCCGCGGCAATCAGTGGATCCGCCTGAATAAGAACGCGGAGCTTCTGGACACCCCCGGTATTCTCTGGCCCAAATTTGATGACGAAACCGTGGGAACTCATCTGGCCTACATCGGCTCCGTCAGTGACGACGTTGTGGATTCGGAAGAACTGGGGTATGAATTTATTAAAGAATTCATCAACACCGGCCGTACGGACATCCTGAAAGAACGTTACAGTACGGATCCGGAGGAGTTCCGGGAGGAAGACCGTGATTTTGTTCTTTCGGTCATGGAGGGAATCGCACTGAAGAGAAACTGCCTGAAAAAGGGCGGTGAAGCGGATACGCTGAAATTCTCCAAGATCCTGATGGACGATTTCCGTACCGGAAGACTGGGGCAGCTGACGATCGAAATGCCGTAACAGAACAGGGCATCATAAAAACAGGAGGTCTGAAAATGGCAGAAGATGACAAGATCATGAGTACCGGTTCCGGTTCTGAAAAAAAGGAGACGGGCGGCAAAAGCAAACTGCGCGAAACAATTGAATATATTCTTTACCTGGCCGCGGTCGTGATCGGCTGTCTTTTGTTCATCCGTTTTGTAGCGGTTCGATCGGTTGTGAACGGCCATTCCATGGCACCGACCCTGTCCGACAAGGATAATCTGGTGGTGGAAAAGGTTACTTATTATTTCAGGGAGCCGGAGCGGTTTGACATTGTCGTGTTCCGGCTGAAGAACGATAAAAAGACGCATTATATCAAGCGGATCATCGGACTTCCGGGAGAGACGGTACAGGTGACCGGCGGTTATGTCTACATTAACGGTGAAAAACTGGAAGATGATACGTTCTGCCGGGATCTCATTGAGTTTGGCTATACCGCGGAGGCCCCCATCACGCTTGGCGAAGATGAGTATTTCTGCATGGGAGACAACCGCAATCATTCCAAGGATTCCCGATCGATCGATGTAGGGCCTGTAAACCGTTCGCAGTTTGTGGGACATGCATGGTTCCGTTTCTGGCCGCTGAACAAAATCGGTACGGTGCATTGACGAAGGAATCTTCGGGGAAACGGTACTTTTCAAACAGAGGATCGGTCTGAAAGGAGCAATGGATGAATATCAGGGAAATTGAAGCACTTCTTTCCAATACGCCTTATGAAGAACTGCATGCTGCCTGCGTGCCTTTTCTGCAGGATGAGCGCGCGGGCGTGCGAAAAGTGGCGGAAAAGTATGAAAAGAAGCTGGAGGCTTATCGAAAGGAACTTCAGCGTCTGGACACGATGATGCTTTATGAGCGGAAATATGCGGATCTGGGTATTATCTGCGGTATTGACGAGGCGGGCCGCGGTCCGCTGGCCGGTCCTGTGGTGGCTGCTGCCGTCATCCTGCCCAAGGACAAGCCGATTCTTTATGTGAATGATTCCAAGCAGCTTTCTGAAAAGAAACGTGAAGAATTATATGATGTCATTATGAGGGAGGCAATCTCCGTCGGCGTCGGCATGGCGAGCGAAAAGGTCATTGACGACATCAATATTCTGCAGGCTACGTATCAGGCCATGCGGGATGCTATCGCCCAGCTGGATCCCGGACCGGACTGCACATTGAATGATGCCGTCCGCATCCCGGAGGTGAATATTCATCAGGTCCCCATTATTAAAGGTGATGCAAAATCCGCGTCCATTGCCGCTGCATCCATTATCGCGAAGGTCACGCGTGACCGGTTGATGCGGGAATATGACAAGATGTATCCGGAATATGGTTTTGCGGGACACAAGGGATACGGTTCTCAGATGCACATTGACGCGCTCCGTACATACGGTCCCTGTCCCATCCACCGGGAGACCTTCATTAAAGGAATCCTGTACGGAGAGGATGCATGATCCGCGCCGGGAACGGAAAACAGAAAAGAGCCTCCAATCGAAAAGAAGGGAGGTTTCTGCATGAATAATAGACAAAAAGGAAGCTGTTACGAACAAATCGCGGCTTCCTTTTTTGAAAGAAAAGGGTATGTGATTCTGGAGAAAAACTATCGGCGTCAGACCGGTGAGATCGATCTCATCGCGGAGGATCACGGCGTACTGGTATTTACTGAGGTAAAATACCGCGCCGGGAAAAGCAAGGGATATCCTTATGAGGCGGTAAATGCGTCAAAAATGCGGCGGATCTACCGGACGGCGGAGTGGTACATAAAAGAACATCACATACCGGCCGGAAGGCCCTGCCGGTTTGATGTGGTCAGCATTCTGGGCGATGAAGTCACGCATATTAAGAATGCGTTCGGCGGTTTTTGAGGCAGGCCGGAACAAGAGAAGCAACTGAGAAAGGATAAACATGAAAGCGGAAAAGAACGTCAGTCATCTGCACATGCTGCATCGGAAGGAAAATGTAAAGGATCATCTGAACTTTCACGATGGTGATGTCCCGTATTTTACGATCCCGGTTTTTGACGCGCTTGGACTGAAAAACGGCTTTACGACAAAATTCGGCGGTATCAGCACCGGATATTACGCAGAGATGAACATGGCTGCTTTGAAGGAGCCGGAAGAAATTATACAGGAGAATTACCGCAGGATCTGTCAGAAGCTTCAGATGGATGAAAAAAAGGCGGTTTTAAGCTATCAGACTCATACAGTGAATGTTCGTGTGGTGACGGAGGAAGACTTCGGAAAGGGGCCTTTTAAGCTGCGTGATTATACGGATACGGATGGTCTGGTCACTGATTTGCCCGGCGTGCCTTTGGTAACGCTTTATGCGGACTGTGTTCCGCTGTATTTTTACGATCCGGTGAAAAAGGCAATCGGACTCTCACATGCGGGCTGGCGCGGAACCGTTCACAGAATGGCGGAGTCCACTGTGCGCAAAATGAGGTCGGTGTTCGGTACGGATCCCGGCGATGTGGTCGCAGCCATCGGCCCGTCCATCTGCAGAGACTGCTATGAGGTCGGTCCTGAAGTAGCTGCGGAATTTATACAGGCCTTTGGAGAAGCGCATAAGACAGAACTGATGGATGAGAAACCGGATGGAAAGTTTCAGCTGGATCTGTGGGCGGCCAATCGGCTGGTCATGAAAGAATGCGGCATTCCGGAAAATCAGATCTTTGTAACGGATATCTGTACGAAATGCTGCAGCGATCTGTTGTATTCACATCGTGTCATGGGAAAACAGCGCGGACTTCTTGCTGCGCTTCTGAGTCTGTAAAACATGCATTTTATGTGTGATGTTTGTTTCCCTAAGCGTACGCAATGAGGGACACTTAATACCGGCTGCAGTAGTTTTAATGTTTTTGAGTTCAAAAATTCAATAATTAACGTTTATACTGTTACTATTCACAGAATAATTGAGGTAAAAAACCGTAGCGATTGCTACGGTTTTTCTTGAGTGACAGATTTTATTATTTCATTATTAGTTTTGGCGGAACGATATATTTCTTTTGACTGATCTGACATATTTTTTCCTAATGTTACCCCGTAAGGCATTACAATACCATCGTGAATGATCGCATCTTTAAATGGGATTAGCGTTGCCATGACAACTTGTGGCATAGGAAGTCCCTCCAACATTTCTCTTATTGATGAATAAATCCCTTTTACCAGATATACTTTCTCTGTTTGTAGAGAAATAAATATTGAGCCATCTTTTAGGTGGCGGTCGACGATAAATTTGTCATAGATAGAATAATCTTTCCACATCATTATCTGGGCTTTGTCATTTTGATTCAGTGAATCTGAAGAAGATATGTACTCGTCAATTAGAGTGGTATCTTCCCATAACTTATTGGAAATAATTGCGATTTTCTGTATGGGAAGTCCTGCTGGAGAAGTCATTCCGTACAATTCAGGTAAAATTTTATACTTCTTGTTAATGTAGTCTAAAAGTGGAATCCATAAATCATAAAAATATTTAGCATCATTGTTTGATAATATCATGTTTATTGTGTCCTTTCTTTAATGCTGTCTCTTATACACATCTCCGAGCCCACGAGACGTAGAGGAA
>CAMGCK010000036.1 GCA_946040795.1 uncultured Lachnospiraceae bacterium | reverse complement strand
ATAGAATGGATGGATTTTTTGCAAAGAGGAGGCGGGACGACTGATTTGACAAAAATCAAGCTAATGCCACCGGAAATTTTGTCATCTCACGGGAAATCATCCCCACCTTGACAAAAAAGCAAGCCTGTGCCGTTTGGAAAGAAGATCATCACATAAAAACGCCCACATATGTTATAAGGGGCTGTGAAATAACCCCTTATAACAGACGTAAAAAGAGGCGCCATGAAAAAATCAAAATGATTTTTTCACAGCGCCCTTTTGTATTGATTTCTGTCCTGCAATGATACCGTGTGCGGCTTACGTGATACAGGCGGACAGGTTTCAGGTTTTCAGGAGCTCTACGGCCGATCTGGCAGCGGCTCCGGCGTCTTCCGTCCATACATCGGCTCCGATCTCCTCGCAGAATTCCCGGGAGGTCGGCGCGCCGCCAATCATGATCTTCACTTTGTCGCGGATGCCGCGTTCTTCAGCCAGCTTTACAACATCGCGCATATTATTCATGGAAGTGGTCAGCAGAGAGGAAAGGGCAATGATGTCACACTGACGGTCGATTGCAGTCTGCACAAAGGCCTCCGCGGGAACATCGGTACCGAGGTCGATGACTTCGATCCCTGCACCCTCCATCATGATCTTAACCAGATTTTTGCCGATGTCGTGCATATCGCCCCGGACGGTTCCCAGGCACGCGCGGCCGATGACCTCACTGCCTTCTGTCGTCATGAACGGCTTCAGATACTCCGTGGCTGCAGCCATACAGCGTGCCGCCATCAGCATTTCCGGAACGAACACCTTACCTGTGGAAAAATCATCGCCGATCTTTGTCATACCGTTCATAAGTCCGTCGGAAAGAATGGCTGAAGGCTGAATGCCTTCCCGGATGGCCTGCGCTGCAAGGGTCAGCACCTTTTTCTTCTGCCCTTTGTACAGTGCATCGGAAAGATCAGCTATCACATTGGAGGTCTTCGCGGAAGCATCGACGGTATTGCCGGAAACGGCTTTAGATGCGGCATGTCTTCTTACGGAATTCTGCGGCACAAATCTCCGGGCATGCAGTGTTTCATTATATTTGCGGATCTCGTCGCTGATGATGGGCTCCACATGCGGATAAACGGTTTTGGGGAGACCGTATGTGATGCAGGGAATAAAATGACCGCCGGGGCAGTTTTTGCTGCAGACATTTCGTACATAGGCGCGGATCTCTTCTTCTGTGGCATCCACGCGGTCGATAGCTGCGCCGATACCGCCCATAAGCACCATGCGTCCGTCCAGCTTCTCCTGCAGCGCCGGAATATCGTTCTCCGGCAGCGTACCCTGCCACACCTGGATACCGATCTCTGCCATGTCCTCCACGATGGGGGCCAGATAGGAGTCTGCGTGATGAACGGCAATGACACCGCGCTTCCGCACTTCTCCATAGAACTTACGGTAGGGTTCCTTGAAGAATTTCCGCCACATATCGGGCTTCATGAACAGTGCGTTTTTAGTTCCCCAGTCATCGTGAGACAGGAGGGCGTCCGGCTTCAATCCATCCAGCAGCATCGTTACGTACTGCAGGCGATACTGAAGAATATAATCGATCAGTTCGTGCATCTCCTGCGGATGCTCGTACATGGCAGTCAGCGTATCCTCAAAGCCCATCAGGAAATGACACTGTTCAAAAATACCGGTACCCATGAAAGCTGTGAGAAGATGATCTGCTCCGGCAGCCTTACGTCCGGCTATGCGGGCGGATTCCCAGTCCGCATCCTTTAAATGGCTGATATCCGGGGCTTTGACATAATCACGCCAGTGGGTGATGTCCTTCAGGACTTTTTTCTCATCGGTGGTGACGGGCATCGGCCCCGCGGAGCCTTCCTCCCAGGCGATGGTCACGCCCCATTTGTCCGTGTATTCATTGCCCGCAGGACGGCTTCCACGCAGACAACTGCTGATGGGTTCTGCGAAAAAGCAGGAAAATGCTTCATATTGTACAAGGGCGCGGTCGGGCTGACCGTCTTTTTTTAATAATTCCAACAGTAATTCTCCGGGTGTCTGCATGGAACCTCCTTTGCTATGGATTCAGGGGCTTTTTCCTTGACATCTGCCCTGATGAGCGCGTAAAATGACCTGGACGGAAGCCGGGCAATGCAGCGATAAACAGTATGCTGTGATTTCTACGGAAAGCACCGTATGCCGGGCGGAAGTCAATAATGTACGATTATAGAGAGTTTTGGAGAACGCGTCAAGATTGAAAGCATTACCTTTTTCAAAAGCCACGGGCGCTGTTCTTTGAAAAGACCGGAGGACAGATGGAACTGATTTATCCCTTGATTTTAGACGGTGCCACCGGCACAGAACTTCAGAAGAGAGGCTTTAGCGGCGGAGTCAGTGCGGAGGAGTGGGTACTGACGCACCCGGAAGCCATACTGGAGATCCAGAGAAATTATACAGATGCCGGCAGCAACGTAATTTATGCATCGACATTCGGTGCAACCAGAACCAAACTTGCAGACTATGGGTTTGAAGAACGGGCATCGGAAGTGAATACAAAAATGGTGGAATTTTCAAAAGAAGCGTCTGCGGGAAGGGCATATGTGGCCGGAGACCTGGGACCCATCGGAAAAATGATGGCACCGCTCGGACCGATGTCTTTTGACGATCTCTACGAAAATTATCTGGAACAGGCCCGTGTACTGGAAAAGGCCGGAGTGGATCTTTTTGTGGCAGAGACCATGATGGATGTTCCCACGGCGCGTGCAGCGGTCCTTGCAGCAAAGGAGGTCAGCGATAAGCCGGTCTTCTGCACGTTTACCTGCGATGAGAACGGACGTCTGCTCACCGGTACGGATATTTCTGCGGCGCTTATAATCATGCAGGGGCTGGGCGTGGACGCGTTTGGCCTGAACTGCTCCGCCGGCCCGCGGGAAATGCTTCAGAATCTTCAGAAACTCAGCAAATACGCAGAGATTCCGCTCATTGCAAAGCCCAATGCAGGACTTCCCCGTGTGGAGGAAGGGGTCGTTCATTACGATCTTACGCCGGAAGAATTCGTTGAAAATGTTCCGGCCATGGCAGAAGCCGGCGTCATGATCTACGGCGGATGCTGCGGAACAGATCCCCGGTTTATTTCTGCGCTGAAAACCAAGCTTCAGGATGTTCCCATGACGTTCCCGACCCGTAAGATCGCGGATGTACTGCCGGCGGCTTCAGAAAAGAACGTTTACCTGCTGGATCCGGCTGCTGCGATTGGTGAAGCACTTACCTGCACGGAGGATCTGGAGGATGATATCATGGATGCCTGTGATGAGGAAGGAGAGATTCTGACGATTGCCATCGAGTCCGAGGAGGACATCGACTTCTTCAAGGAAGCTCAGTACATGATCGACAAGCCGCTCTGCATCCAAACGGATGATGTAGCGCTTCTGGAAAAAGCGCTGTTCTATTACCAGGGCCGCGCGCTCTACGAAGGCTCTGTTGATGAGGCGGCACTTCAGAAACTTGAAAAGAAATACGGCTTAATTTATTGAAAAGTTGACAAAGAGAAACATCCCCGGTGTCATATGACACAAAGGAGGCCATCAGGGTTCGCCCAGATGGCCTTCTTTGTGTTATGGGGGTATTTCACAGCCCCTTTTTGTTTGTTGGGTCAATAGGTGGGATGCGGGCGATAGAACTCAAAGATCATGGCGTCGTAGTCCTTTTCACCGGAGGCATCGTGCGGCGTCCAGGCAAAGAGCATGGTGCCGTGATCACGCTGTTTCTGCACGGCGGGCGGGACTGCGCCCTGTTTATAGGCGATGAAATCCGGTTTGTTCAGAAAACTGAAGAAACAGCGGGACAGAAGAAAGGCGACCGGCTTCTTCTGCGCGGGCAGGTAATCGTTATATGCAGTGGCCAGCTGACCGCGGACGATGTCCGGCGCGTTTTTACGGAACCAGTTTACAATGAACGGATTGAAGGATTCGATGCAGTAATCCCCTTTGTAATAACGGAGAATGGCCAGTGTCTTTTCGCAGAGTTCCGTGTTGCGGGGACCAGTCTTCAGCTCGACGACCATGGGACCGGCGCCGGCATAGGTCTCCAATACTTCCGTAAAGAGCGGAATGGTCTCTTTTGTACCGTACAGGGACATTTTCTGAAGCTGTTCGAGCGTGAAGGCATCGACCCGGCCGTGCTGGCCGGTCACACGGTCCAGGGTGTCATCGTGGAAAACGACCACGTGGCCGTCTTTCGTGAGCTGGACATCCAGCTCCACGCCGTAGCCGGCTTCCCTTGCAGCCTTAAACGCTGCCAGCGAGTTTTCCGGAATGGACCTGTCTTCTGTGTGCAGCCCGCGATGGGCAAAATTATGATGGTAGAAAAGTGCTTTCTGTTCTTCAGTTCGATTGTTCATGTCTCCTCCTTTGAAAACGGTCCTTCGGAATACCCCGTTTCCCGTCTCCTGTCTGCAGAAACCATCTTGTGCAAACAAAATTTTTAATGTACTATGATTATATACCACGCGGCATCCGCTGCGCAACTGATTCGGAGGTATTATTATGAAGCTGAATTACAAGCGGACATTCCTGATCGGTTTTGCCTTCTTTGGCATCCTGCTTCTCTGGCAGGTCTACGATTCCTGGTGCCCCACTTTCCTGACGGACATTTTTGCCCGCCGCATGTATCATATGTCATCTGCAGAACTGAAAGCAGGTGATCCGGCCAAGATCCTGAATGTTCAGTGGCTGGTTGGTATCATCATGGCCTGCGATAACCTGGCTGCGCTGATCCTGCTCCCCATCTTCGGCAACCTGTCCGATAAGACGGAGACCCGCATCGGCAAACGTATGCCCTTTATTCTGGTGGGTACGTTCGTTTCCGCGGTGGCATTCCCGTTCATTCCGCTGTTCTTCCACTATAATAACATCGTCGGAATGGTCATCATGATGGCAATCGTCCTGATGTTCATGATGATGTATCGCAATCCGGCCGTTTCCCTGATGCCGGATATCACGCCCAAGCCGCTTCGCGCAAAGGCAAACGGGGTCATCAACATCATGGGCTACCTGGGCGGCGCGTTCGCGACGGTACTCGGTATTTTCTTAAAGCTCAGCGATTACATCAATGTGTCTGATGATGCCCGCAAGCTCTGGATCATTGAAATTCCCTTTATCATTGCGGCGATCCTCATGGTCATCTCCGCAATGGTGCTGTTCTTCACGATTCGTGAAAACAGGGTCAAGGAAGAGATGAAGGCCGAGCTGGAAGCCGGTGAAAAGATGGCTGCTGTTGCGGACGTGGTGGACGATGACAAGCCCATGTCCAAAGCAAACCGCAACATGCTGCTTGCGATCCTCGGCGCGGAATTCTTATGGTTCATGGCGGATAATGCCATCGGTACCTACATCGGCAACTATGTTATTTATTACCTGAACGCTGTGTCCAGCGCGACCATGTATCTGGTTATTTTCGGCGGTCTGGCTTCCATGGTCGGTTTTGCGACGGCGGGCGGCATCGCGGATAAGATCGGCCGCAAGTGGACTATTTCCATCGGCCTCGGCATTACGGTTGTGGCACTGATCTTCATGTGCATCATCGCACCGACGGCAAAAGTCACCGGCGCGAATGGAGAGTTCAGCTTCCCGGCTGCTTTATATGCAGTCTGGATCATCAAGGGCTTTGGCATGGCGCTCGTGCATAACTGTTCCTTCCCGATGGTCGTGGAACTCTGCTCATCCAAAAAGATCGGCAAGTTCACCGGTTATTATTACGCATCCAGCATGTCTGCGCAGACGGTCACTCCGGTTCTTCTGGGCTTCCTGTTCAACCTGACCGGCATGTGGCGCGCGCTTCCGGTATACTCCTGTGTGCTGACGGTTCTGGCATTCATCGTTTTCAGTTCACTTGTTAAGAACATCAAGGCACAGAAGGTAGCCAATGTAAAGGGACTGGAAGCGCTGGGCGAAGACGATTGACCGTAAAATACATAGATGATGTGGCTTGACGTTCGGGCAACGCAACATGTGCTTGCGCAATGACAGTTTTTCCGTTATAATGCTGTGGTAATGTGCTGTATGACAATACAGTATCGACCGCTATGAGAGCAATCCGCCGCGGCGGAGAAAAGGAGAGAAAAATGGCTGAAGTTATTAAGCGTGACCCCAAGAAAACGGGCAGCGCGGCTCCTGTTGAAAAAAAGGTAAAAAAGGAAGCCGCTGCTCAAGAAGCAGTAGATGAAATTGTGGAAGAAAAGGCAGCAAAGAACGATAAGAAGCCTGTAAAACCGGCTAAAAAGAAGGAAAACGCGCTTGGACTTCGTATTGGTGCAGCAGTTCTGTGGCTCTTAGCAATCGTATGCGAAGTTGTTGCAATCCTGATTTATGTTGAAAAGATCGAGCTCCCGCTTCCCTGGAGGCCGCTTGTAAAGACCATCATTTTCCTGGTGATCGACCTGATCTTTATTATCATCGGTTCACAGCTCTGGAAGACCGCAAATCATAAGGATCCGGTATCCAAGAAGAACAAGGTGAAGTTCTGGCTCTGGAACAATATGGGTGTTATTGTCTGTGCGCTGGCATTCATCCCGTTCATCATCATTGCGCTTACTGATAAGAACGCAGATCCCAAGACCAAGAAGATCGCAGCAATTGCAGCGGCTATCATGCTCGTCATCGGCGGACTGTGCAGTTATGACTGGAATCCGATGTCCGCAGAGCAGGCAAGTGAAGCGGAAACGGTCCTGGACGGTTACACCCTGTACTGGACCAATGGCGGTCAGCGTTATCACATCGACCAGGAATGCAGCGCCCTTGTAAATTCCTCTGAACTGATTGGCGGTACTATTGACGAAGCCATCCACAGCTACGGCAAGGACTTCCTCTGCAAGTTCTGCATGAAGAGAAATGCGGAGAACATCGACGGCCTGGAGAACCTGGTCTACGGTGCCAATGTTGAGTAAGGTGCGTTTATGGACCTTTTGGGATCACTGATCAGCACCGATACATCCAGGGATTAATGTCTGAATGACATTCCGGAAAAAAGCCCAGTCTTTGCAGAAAGCTGCATCGACCGGGCTTTTTGTGATCCGCTATGCCGCCATGCGCGGCTTACGGTGCCTGCTGCCATTCGGTTTGCCGGGAAACCGAGGCTTTTATTCGTCAAATGTAATGTCCAGAATATACGAGCTGCCCTCCGGTACCTTTGCGGTGACGGTTCCGGTCTTTGACGTGATGCGGTTGTTCAGCGCCACATTTTCAGACATGGCAGCTGCCGGCTCCGCGGTATAATAATAGGAGCGGGGCAGGCGGCCTTCCGTAATTTCGACAACATCGCCGATGTTTAATACATCGCGCTCCATGGTGAATTTTTCTGTACGCATGACGGACCTCCTGAATATGAATATGAATATGCTCCTATTTTAGCGCCGGCGAGGGGGCTTTTCAATGGATTTTACACAAATTTATGCTTTCAAAATGCTCCGTATTCGTATATACTGATATTTGTGGTTCTGCTTGCGGCCGTAGAGTGCTGCAGACAGACGCGTATCAGATCGGCGGAAACATGCCGGTACAGGAGGCTTTTTGAAATGAAGAAGATTGAAGATTACGTTACAACGATCCCGGATTTCCCGGAACCGGGTATTATGTTCAGGGACGTTACGAGCGTTCTTGTTGATCCCGATGGTCTGGAACTCGCCATCAATGAGATGAGCGCGCTTCTGGACGGTGTGGAATTTGACGCGTTTGTCGGTCTGGAGTCCAGAGGATTCCTGTTCGGTATGCCGGTCGCTTACAATATGCACAAGCCGTTCGTCCTGTGCCGCAAAAAGGGCAAGCTGCCCCGCGAGACCGTTTCCAAGAGTTATGATCTGGAGTACGGCAGCGCAACCATTGAAGTGCATAAGGAAGACCTGAAGCCCGGAATGAAAGTCGTCATTGTTGATGACCTCATTGCAACCGGCGGTACAGTCAAGGCGGCTGCGGAACTGGTAGAGGAACTGGGCTGTGAAGTTGTCAAGATGATCTTCCTGATGGAACTGAAGGGCCTGAAAGGCAGAGACAAGCTGCAGGGCTACGATGTTGAAAGCGTTATCTCGTACGACGGCAAATAAGTAATACGGGGACTCTTTCGGAGGAGACAGTCCCGGAAAGTATATGAACAAAAGAAAAGGATAGGTAATTTTATGTTCAAGCTGAAAGAAAACAAAACTACGGTCGGCACGGAGATCGTTGCCGGTTTTACGACCTTTATGACGATGGCATATATCATCGCCCTGAATCCCAATCTTCTGACCGGATTCGGCGCTAACGGCGGCCAGGAACTGTGGAACGCGGTATTCCTTGCAACCTGTCTGGCATCCGGCGTTGGTACCATTATCATGGCATTTCTTGCCAACAAACCGTTTGCAATGGCTCCCGGCATGGGCTTAAACAGCTTCTTTGCAGTCGTTGCGCTGCAGATCGCGGAAATGGCAGGAGTATCCTATGTGGCCGGCTTCCGCGCTGCGTTAGTCATCATTCTGGTGGAAGGCGTTGTATTCCTGATCCTCTCTGTGCTGAATGTCCGTGAGAAGATCGTGGAGGGCATTCCGCTTCCCATTCGCCTGGGTATTGCACCGGCCATCGGCCTGATGCTGTTGAACATCGGCTTTGGTTCCAATGCCGGCATCTATTCATCCACCGGCGGTGCTTACTATGCCATGTCTGATTTCTTTGGCGCTCTGACTGCCGGTACCGCATTAACTCAGATGGGTCCCGATGGTTTTGCGGCCATGGTTCTCACAGTCGCAACCATGTTCATCGGCTTTTTTGTGATCGTGATCCTGGCCCACTACGGCGTCAAGGGTGCGGTTCTGATCGGCATGGGCGTTTCATCCGTCATCTACTGGGTAGGAGAAGCGATTTTCCTGCATACCAATCCGTTTGCGTCTCTTGCCACGGCTTCCTGGCTGCCGCCCTTTGGTGACATGGCTGAGATGACGCTGTTCAAGTTTGATTTTGCAACCTTTGCAAGCATTGGCTGGTTCACGGTGGTGACCCTGATCCTTACGTTCTGCATCATCGACATGTTTGATACCATCGGCACGCTGGTAGGCACCGCGTCCCGCGCAGGCATGCTGGATGAAAACGGCCGTATGCCCAACATGAAGGAGGCGCTGATCTCCGATGCCGTCGGTACACTGCTTGGTTCCGCTGCCGGTACTTCCACGGTTACCACGTTTATTGAGTCCGCTTCCGGTGTGGAAGCCGGCGGCCGTACCGGTCTTACTGCGCTGGTGTCCGGTATTCTGTTCCTGGCATGCATGTTCTTAAGCCCGATCGCCGCCATCATTCCGGCAGCTGCAACCTCATCCGCACTGATCTATGTCGGTGTCCTGATGCTGGCAGGTCTGAAGAACATTGATTTCAACGATACATTCCAGTTCATTCCGGTCTGCATCATGCTGATTGCGATTCCGATCTCCGGCTCCATCGGCCACGGCATCGGTCTTGGCATCATCACCTACACTTTCATGAAGGTATTCACCGGTAAGGCAAAGGAAGTTTCAGTACTGACATACCTGATCTCACTGATCTTCCTGGTCAAGTTCTTCCTGGCTGTATAATGTTAACTGAGGGCCTGCCGTATTCAGCAGGTCCTTTTGTGACAATGGGGACGTTTCATTTTGTCAACTTTCACGGAGACACAGAATGGAAAGATACAAAAAGCTGACATTACTTCATTCCAATGACATGCACGGCGACTTCCTCGCGGAGGACCGTGATCAAAAGCTGCTGGGCGGTGTTGCCCGGCTTTCCGGTTATGTCAACAAGGTCCGGAGTGAAGAGAAAAATGTATTATACTGCATTGCCGGTGACATGTTCAGTGGATCCGTCATTGATTCCGACTTTCTGGGACTTTCAACGATCCGGATCATGAACATGCTGGCACCGGACGTGGCGACGGTCGGCAACCACGAGACGGATTACGGCCTGACGCATCTTCTGTTTGTTGAGAAATGTGCTGAATTTCCCATCGTCAATGCCAATCTTTACGAGAATATCACCGGCTCCCGCCTGTTTTCTCCCTGCAAGGTCCTGAAGGTGGACGGCATGAAGATCCTTTTCATCGGGATCCTGACGGAGGAGGTTATTAAGCAGACCAAAAAGGAAGGTATCGTCGGAACGGTCGTGGAGGTTGCCGATGCGGCGACTGAAGTGGGAAAGGTCTGCAACACGTACCGTTCAGCGGACATCGACATGACTGTGCTGCTGACACATATTGGCTTTGAAGAGGATAAGAAACTGGCAGAAAAGCTGAATCCGGCCTGGGGGGTGGATGTGATCATCGGCGGACATTCCCATACGTTCCTGGAGAAGCCGGCAGTGGTTAATGGCATCCCGATCGTCCAGGCCGGTACCGGTACGGACCTGATCGGCCGCTTTGACATTACCATTGATACCCGAAATAACAGCATTTCTGATTACACCTGGCAGACAGTGCCGATCGATTCCGACACCTGCCCCCGGGATGAGGAGATCTTCCACCTGATCAACGACTATAAAATGCAGACGGATGAAAAATACGGCCGTGTCATCACGCATTTCTGCCGTGAACTGACGCACCCCTCCCGGACACAGGAAACAGAACTCGGCGATCTTTTCGCGGAAGCGCTCCGTGACAGTTTCGGTCTGGATATGATGCTCATGGCGTCCGGCTCTTTACGCACTCCCAAGCTGGGACCGATCGTTACGCTGGGCGGCCTGACCGAATGCTTTCCCTTTGATGACGGCGCTTACATGCTTTCACTGAAGGGCTCCGTTCTTCGCCGGATGATTCAGCATATGCTGCGGCCTGCGGTATGGAAGGGCGAGCACTGCGAGTTTTATCAGTTCTCCGACGGCTTGAAAGTGTCCTACAGCGTTCCGCGGGCGGAGATCCTGGAATTCAGTCTGCACGGTAAGCCGATCGAGGATGAGACGGTTTACACCGTCGGCATGCAGAGCTATCATTTTAATAACCTTGAGGCAATATTCAATGTCTCCAGGGAGGAGGCGGAATGTGTTGCCGGCGCGCGCGTCATCGCGACCTCCTGTAAAGAGGTTATTGAAGAATATCTGGAGAACCATTGGCAGCTGGGACATGCCATTGACGGCAGAATGGAAATTATTTTTGAGGGATGAACATGGAAGAAAAGAAAACATTTGAAGAGATTCTGGAAGAAATGAAGGATGCCGGCGTGAAGGAAAGTTACGCGGACGGAAAAAAGGATCTGGAAGAGATCGTTGCAGAAGCGGAAGAGCGTGAAGCGGCGGAAAAGGCTGCAGCAGAAGTAAAGGCTCAGGCCGAGGCTGCTGCAAAGAAGGCAGCGGAAATGAAGGAACGTCAGGAAAATCCCCACGGTCTTGTGCGCACAACGGTATCCGCCATGCCGGATCCGGACAGCATTCCGACGGAATCCATGGAAGATTACGACGACGTATTGGAGGCTTCCTTCAAGCAGATCCACGTAGGCGATGTACTTGAAGGTACTGTCATTTCCGTGGATGAGACCGGCGTACTGCTGGATCTGGACTATTATGCGCCCGGTAAGGTTCCGGCCGATGAAATGTCTGCGGATCCGCATTTCTCCATCATGGAGGATGTACAGATCGGCGACCGTTTCTCAGCCATCGTGACCAGGCGCGATGACGGCGCGGGCAACATTCTGCTTTCCCGCAAACAGGCCGATGATACGCTTTCCTGGGATAAGCTGAAAAAACTGATGGAGGACAAGAGCGTCATTACCGGTAAGATCACGGAGACGGTGAAGGCCGGCGCCATCATGTACGTGGAAGGTATCCGCGGATTCATTCCCTGCTCCAAGCTTGCGCTGGAATATGTGGAAGATCCCACGCCGTATCTGAATCGCATCGTGGATGTACAGGTTATCAACGTGGACGAGGCTTCTGAGAAACTGGTGCTGTCTGCCAAGGAACTGCTTCAAGGCAAGGCTATTGAAGAACGCAATAAGAAGGTCAGCCTGCTGACTGTCGGCAATATCGTGGAAGGCACTGTGGAAAGCATTAAGGACTACGGCGCGTTTGTGAACATCGGCGAAGGCGTCAGCGGTCTTCTGCACATTTCTCAGGTGTCTGAACGCAGACTGAAGAGCCTGAAAGGCATCCTGAAGGAGGGCCAGACTGTAAAGGTGCTGATCACCAAAGTGGATAACGGCAAGGTGAGCCTGTCCATGAAAGCATTAGAAGACGCGCTGAACACGGAGAAGTCCGAAGAGGATGTGGAAGAGTACAATGACCACGGCAGTGCAGGTACATCTCTTGGGGATCTTTTCAAAAATTTGAAATTCTGAGGCGGATCATGATCGTATATTTTGTCCGGCACGGTGAGCCGGATTATGAAACGGATTCTCTGACAAAAGAAGGCTGGCGCCAGGCGGAACTGGTATCCCGCCGGCTGGTGAAGAGCGGGGTGGATGCATTGTATTCATCGCCCCTTGGCCGCGCGCGGGAAACGGCGGTTCCAACGGCAGAAAAAACCGGACTGCCTGTGGAGATCCTGCCCTGGGCCTATGAACTCAGTAAAGAAAGCAAGACCACGATGTTTTCCGAGAAGCCCACGCATCTTTCCTGGATCAACGGTACATACTGGATGCAGCCGGCCTTCCGGAACGGAACAACAGAGGACTTTTTTGAACTGGAGGCCGTGCAGAAGAGCGGTTTTAAGGCGCGATATCGGGAAATTACGAAAGGCCTGGACGCCTGGTTGAAGGAATTGGGCTATGAGCGCACGGAAGAAGGCTTTTATATGCCGGTCGCGCCGAATGACAGACATGTGGTCCTGTTCTGCCACGCGGCCATGATGCGTGTTTTACTGGCGCATCTTCTCAATATGCCGTATCAGTATGTGAACTTCCCCTTCATCGGGAATTTCACCGGTGTCACGGCATTCAGTTTCCACGAACTGAAGCGGGTGGGTACGGATGAGGAAGGAAATCACTTTATCAGTCTCAGCACGGAGGAGACAGAACCGCTGGTCCCCCGCATGATCTCCTACGCCGATGTGGGACACATGTATCTGGATGATTCCAAAGAACCGCCGCTGAATTATTCCACCGGTGAAAAGTTCTGAAAAATCACATAAATTAAAATGTTTTTCGCTGCCTTTTTGGGCATCAAGCCGTGTTGACTTTAATCTGCTCGGATGATATAATCGAGTACAATTTACATTAATGTTTATTTATTACCGCGAACCATATGAGGGAGGTTGTCACTATGGGTCAGATCATTGGAGAAGGCATTACATTTGATGATGTGCTGTTAGTTCCGCAGTACTCCAACTACACACCGAACATGGTGTCTTTACAGACAAAGCTCACCAACAAGATCACGTTGAATATTCCGTTAATGAGTGCAGGTATGGATACCGTAACCGAGCATCGTATGGCTATTGCCATGGCGCGTCAGGGCGGTATCGGTATCATCCACAAGAACATGAGCATTGAAGAGCAGGCGGCTCAGGTCGATATGGTCAAGCGCTCAGAGTTCGGCGTCATTACCGACCCGTTCTATTTACATGCTGACAATACGCTTGCAGAAGCCAATGAGCTGATGGCAAGATATCGTATTTCCGGTGTTCCGATCGTTGATGAAAACAAGAAGCTCGTCGGCATCCTGACCAACCGCGACCTGAAGTTTGAAACTGATTTCAGCAAGAAGATCAGCGAGTCCATGACTTCTGAAGGCCTGGTTACCGCAAAGGTCGGTGTTACGCTGGAAGAAGCAAAGAAGATACTCGGCAAGGCTCGTGTGGAAAAGCTTCCGATCGTAGATGATGAAGGCATTCTGAAGGGCCTTATCACCATCAAGGATATTGAGAAGGCCATTAAGTACCCGAATTCCGCTAAGGACTCTGAGGGCCGTCTTCTCTGCGGCGCCGCTGTAGGTGTCACCGCAAATGTCCTGGATCGTGTTGACGCGCTGGTCAAGGCGCATGTCGATGTCATTGTCATTGACTCCGCACACGGCCATTCTCAGAACATCCTGAACACCCTGAAGATGATCAAGGAAAAGTATCCGGATCTGCAGTGCATCGCAGGTAATGTTGCTACCGGCGCTGCAACGGAAGATCTGATCAAAGCAGGCGCAGACGCAGTCAAGGTCGGTATCGGCCCCGGTTCCATCTGCACCACCCGTGTCGTTGCAGGTATCGGCGTACCGCAGATCACCGCAGTCATGGATTCCTATGAAGTTGCAAAGAAGTACAATGTTCCGATCATCGCCGATGGCGGTATCAAGTTCTCCGGCGACATCACCAAGGCTCTTGCAGCCGGTGCCAATGTCTGCATGATGGGTTCCATGTTTGCGGGCTGTGATGAAGCTCCCGGTGATTTCGAGCTGTTCCAGGGCAGAAAGTTCAAGGTATACCGCGGTATGGGCTCCATCTCCGCCATGGAAGCAGGCTCCAAGGACCGTTACTTCCAGGAAGGCGCAAGAAAGCTTGTTCCGGAAGGCGTTGAAGGCCGTGTTGCTTACAAGGGCAGTGTAGAAGATACCATCTTCCAGATCGTAGGCGGTGTCCGTTCCGGTATGGGTTACTGCGGCGCTCCGGATATCAAGACGCTTCAGGAGACCGGCAAGTTCGTCAAGATCTCCGCGGCTTCTCTGAAGGAAAGCCATCCGCATGATATTCATATCACCAAGGAAGCTCCGAACTACAGCGTAGAGTAATTCCGAAAATCAGTATGGATCCCGGTAAAAGCCGGTTTATGTACTGCCCGGGGCAAAAGCTCCGGGCAGTATTGTATTTCTGCAGTATGCAGCAACAGGAATTTTTATTTTCAGTAGGTGCAAGAAGAAAGGATCATATGAAGAAGGTCGTGATCATCGGCGCGGGTCCTGCGGGGCTGACGGCGGCATATGAACTCTTAACAAAAACAGAGGATATGGAAGTCACCGTGCTGGAGGAAACGGATGCCATCGGCGGCATTTCCAAAACCGTCAATTACAAGGGCAATCGTATGGATATGGGCGGTCACCGTTTCTTTTCCAAGATGCCCGAGGTCAATGAGTGGTGGGAAAAGATGCTTCCGGTGCAGGGCAGCGCTTCCATGGACGATCGAATGCTGGGAAGAGCGTCTTCTCTTAAAGCAGGCGGCCCGGATCCGGAAAAGACCGACCGCGTCATGCTGAAGCGGCATCGTGTTTCCAGAATTCTGTTTGATTCCAAATTCTATGACTATCCCATCTCCATGAAGCCGGAGACCTTTAAGAATATGGGCCTCGGTAAAACCATGACGGTCGGCTTCAGCTATCTTGCGGCCATGCTGCATAAAAAGCCGGAAGATAATCTGGAGAATTTTTATATCAACCGTTTTGGCCGCAAACTGTATGAAATGTTTTTTGAATACTATACGGCCAACCTCTGGGGGCGCCATCCCCGTGAGATCGATGCTTCCTGGGGCGCGCAGCGCGTAAAGGGCATTTCCATCGGCGCGGTGATCAAGGATGTCTTTGGCCGAATGTCTGGCGGAAAAAACCGTAAGGTTGAAACGTCCCTCATTGAAGAATTCAAATACCCCAAGCTGGGCCCGGGCGAACTGTGGGAAGTGACCGCGGCGGAAGTGGAGAAGCTGGGCGGATGCATTATCATGAATGCCAAAGCCTGTGGTATTACTAAAAACAGTGATCATATGATTACTTCTGTGACCTATGAGAAGGATGGACAGCAGGTGACGCTGGACGCGGACTATGTGATCTCCTCCATGCCCGTCAAGGACCTGGTGGCCGGCATGAACGATGTTCCGGCGGAACCGGCCCGCATTGCGGCAGGCCTTCCGTATCGTGATTACATGACGCTTGGCGTGCTGGTTCCCAAGATCGAGCTTCAGAACAAGACGAATCTGAAGACCGTGGGAAACATCGTCCCGGACTGCTGGATCTATGTTCAGGATCGCAGCGTCAAGCTGGGGCGTCTGCAGATCTACAATAACTGGTCGCCGTATCTGGTCAAGGACCTTCAGAATACCATCTGGCTCGGTCTGGAGTATTTTGTCAATGAAGGTGACGAGTACTGGAACATGACGGAAGAGGAGTTCGGCGCGTTTGCCATCGATGAGATGGTAAAGCTTGGCATTATCCGTTCAAAGGACGATGTGCTGGACTACCACATGGAAAAGGTCAAAAAAGCATATCCCGCGTATTTTGATACTTATGATGAAATGGACAAGCTGGTGGAATACCTGTCCTCCATTGAGAACCTGTACTGTGTGGGCCGCAACGGTCAGCACCGCTACAATAATCTGGACCATTCCATGGCCACATCCTTTGAAGCGGTTAAAAACATCCTCTCCGGAACCAAGGACAAGTCCAATATCTGGAGCGTCAACACGGAAAAGGAATATCACGAGAATAAAAGCGAGCAGTAACGCAGGCGGAACGCGGCAGCGGGATGGCGGAAACTGCGAAAGGCAGAACGAACAAAGATGATCTTAAAGGGCATCCCGGCATCGCAAGGTATCGCCGTCGGAAAGGTTGTGATTCCCGAGAATCGCAGTTTTCCGGTTCAGCACCTGCACTTTGCCAAGGACAAAACAACCGAATATCTGGAAAGCTTTGAGCGTGCGCGGGAAGCAGCTGCTACGGAAGTGCAGACGATGCTTTCCCGTACCGCCGCGGATTCCGCGGAGCGGGACCTTTTGAAAGCGCATGCGGCGATTCTGTCCGATGTGGAATTCCTGGCGGAGATTCGGACATCCATTACGGAGCGGTACCGTATCCCGGAGTATGCGGTGGACTGTGCCTGCGAGCATTATGCATCGCTTCTGAAGAGCGGCGGTGCGGATGCGGCAGAACGCATTCAGGACCTGCAGGATGTGCGGGATCGCCTGATTCTGAAGATCCGTCATGAGGCGGACCTGAAGCTTGCGGAACTCAGCGAAGATTCGATTCTGGTGCTGGGCTTCCTGCGCCCCTCTGAAGCGGCAAGCATGGAGCGAGAGCATGTGCTTGGCGTTGTGACGGAGCGCGGCGGCATGACTTCTCATGCGGCCATTCTTTTAAGAAGTTACGGGATTCCGGCGGTCATGGGCGTGGAGGATGCGGCAAAGCGGATCCACGCGGGCGATGTCATCGCCCTGAACGGCAGCACAGGTGAAGTGCTGACGGAGGCATCGGAAGAAGAGCGTAAAGCTTTTGCGGAAGCAGACGTTAAGAAAAGCACAAACACAGCGGCAGACGCAGTGGGGACAGCGGCGGACTGCTTAAACGGATCAGAAGAGGGAACATATACCAAGGACGGCATACGTGTGATTCTTGGCGTCAATGCCGGCCAGAGAGACTGCGGTGACATTTTCCGATACGGAGAAAACTGCGGCCTTTTCCGCACGGAGTTTCTGTTCATGCAGCAGGACCATCTTATGGATGAGGAAGAGCAGACGGCGTTCTACACAGAACTTCTTCAGGCGGCACATGGAAAAACGGTTACACTCAGAACTTATGATTTAAAGGGCGATAAAAACGTTCCTGGAGTGAATGCGGATTCGCGTACATTTTACGGAATACAGATGCGGGCGATGCTTCGTGCCGGTGTTTCCGGAAATATGCGGATCTTGTTTCCGATGGTTCGCACACCGGAAGACATTCAGGATATTCTGGATGCATTGGAAGATCTGAAAAGAAAACTCCGTGCAGAAGGAAAGGCTTTCGCAGAGCATGTGCCGGTCGGTGTCATGATCGAGATTCCGGAGCTTGCCGAACAGGCGGAAAAAGTGGCGGAATTGTGTGATTTTGCCAGTATCGGAACGAATGACCTGGTAAGCTTCCTGCTTCGGGAAGATCGTGAAAGCACGGAGAGGCGGGAACTTCTTCCGGAGGCAGCAGTGGAACTGATTCGAAAGGTGGCAAGCGTATTTGATAAGGCCGGAAAACCGCTTTCCGTCTGCGGAGAGGCTGCCGGCATTCCCGATACCGCCGAGGTACTGGTTCGCTGTGGGATCCGGGAACTCAGTATGGCGCCGATGTTTGTACAGGGGGTGAAACAGCGAATCACGGAAATTAATATTGAAGCTGCTGATGAATCTAAAATATGAATCGAAGTGTAAATATAGAAAACGATATGTGTTTGTGTCAATAAAAGCAGATATTTCAAGGCAGTCCCGACCGACTTAGGGGGACTGCCTTTTATTGACTTCACTTTTTATTTATGATACCATTGACATGATATGAACATCTGCGTCCGACCGGCCGCAAGACCGGAAGCGGAATGGGGTGAGAAGCCCCGCGAGTGGGTCACTGTGATGCTTTAAAGCCGCCTGGTTTGGGCTATCCGAATCGGGAATCGGCGGAAGAAGATGAGTCAGATACGTCAGGAAGTGCAGATGAAGTGTCTGCCGTCACCAGACACTTGCGTTCGGAATGATCCGTATGGCAGGTGAACGGCTGTGCAATTTTCTTTGTGAAAAGAAGAATTGCGCGGCTTTTTGTTTTGCCCGGAAATTCCACCGAAAGGTTCCTTTACGCCTGTCCGAGACAGAAACAAAGGAAAAGAACGTTTCCTCGAGACCGTTTCCGCCACACGTAATAGCGGAAATATGCCCGAAAAGGCAAGAAAAGAGGAAAGAGAAAAATGAAAAGAAAGGTAATGAGCTTCATCCTGGCGATGACGCTGGTGCTCGGACTGCTTCCGGGTGTTCGGCTGTCCGTCAAGGCAGAAGCACAGACCGTCCGTGTAATCGTTGAAAATACGACCTTCACGGAAGAAGAGGACTACGATGATGTTCCCTGGGAGGGAACGCTCATCGACACAAATGTTGAGCTGGCATCGGATGATACGATGTTCTCCTGCATCAAAAAAGCAGTTGAGGGCGCCGGTTATACGATGACCGCCAGCGGTGATTACATTACGGAAATCAACGGCCTTGCTGCCGGTGCCGCCGATATGTTCGGTATGGACGGCTGGGTCGGTACGCTGAACGGCTGGTTCCCGGATGCCGGCTTTGGTTCATTCGGCGTTGCAAACAGCGAGCTTTCAGCAGACGATGTGATCAGGGTCATGTATAGCTGCACGCTGAGTGATGACGGCATGGCTTGGGGTGTGGATGAGATCAATTTCTCGCTGAGTGCATTAACGACCGGCATCGGTACGCTTTCACCGGCGTTTGCACCGGATGTTACCGCTTACACACTGACGGTTCCGACAGGCTGCACCGGTGTGACCGTGAATGCAGTTTCCGCAGACCCGAATGTACGCGCGGAAGTTACCTCCGGTACGACATCTTACACCAAGAATCAGGTGATTCCGGTCCAGAACGGTACCGTGATCAAGGTACGTCTGAACTGGACAGACTATTCATCTTCAACGATCGTTACCAAGAAGGAATACATTGTCAATGTTGTTTACCCCACGGCTTATCAGCTTACGGACATCGGCGCACAGTGGGCAAACTTCAGAAACAGCACCGCCAACATGGCTGTCACGTCTTTTGAGACTCCGGTGGACAAGGCACATACCAAGCTGAAGTGGGCTTCTGAAAAGCTCAGCACCGGCGCATATAATGCCGGCGCACCCACGCAGCAGCTCATCGTCGGAGGTTCACTGATTGCAGCTGCTGGCAACAAGCTTTACAAGATGGATCCGGCAGCCGGTACTGTTCAGGCAACCGGTACACTGACCGGCAGCCAGAATTACGGATATGCTCCGCTGACCTATGTTCCGGAAAAGGGTATTCTTTACATTCCGCTGGATGCCGGCAAGATTGCAGCTGTGGATCCGACCACGCTGAATGTGCTGTGGACGTACACGGATGCATTAGGCGGTCAGGCACAGAGCCCGGTCGTTTATAATGACGGCTGTGTATATACCGGTTTCTGGGCCGGTGAAGCAAAGAATGCAAACTTTGTCTGCGTGAACGCAGCTACCGGTGAGCTGAACTGGAGCTATACCTCCATGGGCGGCTTCTACTGGGCAGGCGCTGCTGCAGTTGGCAATTTTGTTGTCGTCGGTACCGATGACGGCGCAGCCGGCACGAACGGCACTTCTCATGTGCTTGTTTTCAACAAGGCAAACAACACTCCGGTATCTTCTCTGGAACTCACCGGTATGGGGGATCAGCGCTCTTCCATGGCAGTTTCCGACGGCCGTGTTTACTTCACGACCAAGAAGGGTTACCTTTGTTCTGCAGCGATCGATGCCGCAACCGGCACCCTTTCGGATCTGAAGAGCGTAAACTACAATGCACAGAGCACCTCCACTCCGGTGGTTTACGGTGATTATGTATACTTTGCAGCCGGCAGCGGTATTTCCGAAACCGGTTCTGCAGGCAACGTGGTCATTGCAAAGAAGAGCGATCTCAGCCCGGTCAAGGCAGTCGGCCTGAAGGGCTATCCGCAGACATCGCTTCTTCTGTCAACGGCTTATGAAGCCTCTGAAGGCTATCTGTATCTTTACAGCACTTACAACGCACAGCCGGGCGGCGTGACTCTTATTAAGGTCAAGGCTTCCGACCCGACCGATGCTTCCGTTGAAGAAATCTACGATGCAGCAGGACACGAGCAGTTCTGCGTCAGCAGTGTGATCTGTGCGCCGAACGGTGATCTTTTCTACAAGAACGACAGCGGCTGCATTCTGGCCCTGACAAAGACGGTTACTGCAGTTCCCGCCATTACGGCGGATCTTTCCACGGATGAAGTGAAGTACCAGCCGGGCGATGCTGCAGAAGACCTTACAGTTAGTGCTGTTACATCGGATGCAGGCACACTGACCTACAAATGGCAGTCCTCTTCCGATGGCGTGACCTTCACCGACATTGCCGGTGAAACGGCTGCATCCATGACGCCGGTAGCGACGGATCCTGGCACAGTTTACTATCGCTGCGTTGTGACCAACACGCTGAACGGCGTATCCGAGTCCGCAGTTTCCAAGGCTGCAAAGATCACCGTTAAGGTATTCAGCAGCGACGCCGGTCTGAAGGTAGTAACCTCTACCAGTAACAATGTGGCTTCCGGTACTCAGGCTGTTTCGGCTTCCGGCAACACATTCATGCTGGAAAATTACAGCTACACCAAGCGTGTATGGCTGGCACCGGCTGAACCGAACGCAGTTATTTCCTCCGTGGAACTGCTTTCCTGCACGGATACGGACACGACATTCTCCGATGTGACCGGTTCCAATACCTATCAGGGTGATGTGTACAGCAAGCGCTTCTACAAGACGAACTTTACCGGCACCAACGTTTATAAAGTGACTGTCACCGCAGAAGACGGTGTAACGGCAGGCACTTACTATGTGGTCCTTACAACGGATGAAGAGTACCGGGAGACCTCTGCGGACGTGACAGTCACGATCTCCAATGCAGGAAACATCGTCGTCCCGATGAAGCCGGTCACGGTCGTTGACCGCAACTTCGACGGTGCGTTTGATGTGGATGAAGTCCTGTACGCAGCGCATGAAGCCTATTTTGAAGGCGGCGCCGCAGCCGGTTACGCAAGCGGTCAGACGCAGTACGGTCTGTCTCTGTTCACTCTCTGGGGTGATGCGAGCGGCGCGTTCGGCTACTATGTGGACAACACCTCCTGCTTGAGTTTAAATGATCCGGTAACTGCCGGCCAGAGTGTTTACGCATTTATTTACGCAGACCCGGTCTACTGGTCCGATTCTTACGCGGCATTTGAGAAGAATGCTTACAACGGCCTGACAGAAACCGCAATCACCGTCACCCTTAACAAGGATGGCTATGATGCAGACTGGAATACGGTTACCGCACCGATGGCTGGCGCAGTCCTTAAGGCCTACGACAAGGATCATACCGCAGTTCTTGGTGCAGACAAGTTCAGTTACACCGACAACGGCGACGGCGTGTACTCTCTGTTCTTCACCGAGAAGGGCAGCTACATGATCGAGGCAAGCCTTGCGGATAAGTCCATCACTCCGGCACTGGCCACGGTGGCTGTGGATCAGGCTCCGGAAGAAGCTGTCGATTATGAATTCACCGCCGGCATGAACCAGCGTGTGGAGCCGGGTAAGGCTGCTGAATTTACAACAGACGGTGACCTGGACAAGTTTGTAGAGCTTCTTCTGGACGGTGACAAGGTCGATGAAAAGAACTACACGCTTCGCCGCGGCAGCACTTACATTACGCTGAACAAAGAGTTTACCAGGACCTTAAAGGCAGGCATTCATGAGCTGACGGCTGTTTATGAGGACGGTACCTGCACGACGAAATTCGTTGTACCGGTACAGAAGCCGGAAAAGAATGAGCCGACTCAGATAAAGCCGAATAAAAACGGTTCATCCAAGCCGCAGATCCTGGGTGTGGAATCGGTTTCCGCTCGTCCTTACATCGTGCTCGCAGTGGTCATGGGACTCATGATCCTTTTCTGCGCTGCAGTGCTTGTTTGGAAAAAGAGAGAAGAACATTAATGAACCTGTTTCAGGCGGGCTTTAGAGGAAATGACATGAAACGATCCATGAAAAAAACGCTGCGGCAGGTGATTCTTGCATTGGCGCTGGCTGTGCTGCTTGTGTTTGCGGGATGCGGAAAAAAGAACAATGTGCCGGGAGAAACGTCGGATGAAATATCCGCGGAGACCCTGAGTGAACGCACGCTGGCGGATGAGGAGGAAAAATCGGATTCCGCAGACAAAAATGATACGGAAAAAGCGGAGGCAGACGAGGTCGATGCGGAAGATCCGAACCATACAGCTGAAGCTTCCGGGGAAGACAGCAGCCGAATCGACGATGAAAACGACGGAAGCACAGAGACAGAAACTTCTTCCGGCGGAAAGGCCGAAAAAGAGACCGGCGGTTTGAAAGAAACATCCAGGGTTTCTGAAACTGTAAAAAAAGAGAATGCGGGTAAAGAAACGACAAAGGCAGCGGAAACCACAAAAGCGCCTGAGACCACAAAAGCCGCGGAAACCACAAAGGCACCGGAAACTACAAAGACGGCGGGGGGCAGTGTTACGATCTCCATCGTCTGCCATACGATCTTAAACAATCCGGATCTTGTAAAAGATCCTTATATACTGACACTTGCCGGGAACGGAACGATCCTCGGAGCAACGAGCGTATCTTTCACGGAAGGTGAATCGGTATTTGATATTCTGAATAAAGCATGCCGTGCGGCCGGCATTCAGCTGGAATATTCCTACACGCCGCTTTACAACAGTACCTACATTGAAGGTATTAATAACATTTATGAATTTGATGCAGGTGATAACAGCGGCTGGATGTACTGCGTGAACGGCTGGTTTCCGAATTACGGCTGCTCCTCTTACTATGCAGAGGACGGTGATGTGATCGAATGGATCTACAGCTGTGACCGCGGCAATGACATCGGCGGCGGAGTCGGACAGGGAAACTGACATGAAACGACACGCATTTTCTGACTGCCACCCGGCAGTGACATTTTTGTGGTTTGTCAGCGTCATCGCGCTTTCTGTGTGCGTCATGCATCCGATCTGCCTGACGATCTCCGTTCTGGTATCGTTTCTGTATAACGCGCATCTGAAAGGACGCAAAGCCGTGCATTTTGCGGCATTCCGCGTTCTGCCGCTGATGCTGATCACCGCGTTTGTCAATCCGGCTTTTACGCATAAGGGCATGACGATCCTGACCTATCTGCCTTCAGGCAACCCGCTGACGCTGGAGAGCATCCTCTACGGCATCGCGGCTGCAGCCATGATCGGGGCGGCCCTGCAGTGGTTCAGCTGCTATAATGAGGTCATGACCTCCGATAAAGCTGTCTATCTTTTTGGGCGGATCATACCGGCACTCTCCCTGGTGATCTCCATGGCACTTCGGTTTGTACCGCGTTTTTCCGCACAGTACAAAAAAGTTCATGAGGCACGGCAGATGCTGCATCCGGAAGAGGCATCCGGCTTTATAAACCGTATGAAAAGCGGCGTGGCGGTGCTGTCGTCCATGATCACATGGAGCCTGGAAGATGCTGTTGAAACGGGCGATTCCATGCGTGGCCGCGGTTACGGGCTGCCGGGACGTACCGCGTATTCCATCTATCGGTTTGACGCGCGGGACTGCGGGCTTCTTCTGTGGATCCTGGGGAGCCTCGGCATCATGATCGCGGGCCGTGTGCTGCACCTCACGGATTTTCGTTATTATCCCTTCATTCAGGGAAAAGAAGCGACGCCGCTTCTTGGTCTGTACATGATCGTTTATGCTGCGCTCTTTGTGACACCGCTGGTGCTGGATCTTATGGAGGAGCGGAACTTCCGCCGCCTGAGAGAACATACCTGACGGGAACTATCGGATATTGGAGAAAACTTGAAGCACATTCTGGAAACGGACAATTTCACATTTTATTACCCGGAACAGGAAAAGGCGACGTTGACGGACGTCTCGCTGACACTGGATGCGGGGGAATTTGTGGTGCTTGCCGGACCCTCCGGATGTGGAAAGTCCACGCTTCTCAGACAGTTCAAGCCGTCGATCGCGCCGGCGGGAGCCTCCCGGGGCGATGTCCGTGTGAACGGCATACGGACTTCGGAGATCCCCCATCGGGCAGAAGCGGAGACTGTGGGATTTGTTCAGCAGTCCCCGGAGAACCAGATCGTGACGGATAAAGTATGGCATGAACTGGCTTTCGGACTGGAAAGCCTTGGCATGGATCAGGTCACCATACGGACTCGTGTGGCGGAGATGGCTTCGTTTTTCGGTATTGAAAAGTGGTTTGACAAAAATGTTCATGAGCTGTCCGGCGGACAGAAGCAGCTTCTCAATCTGGCATCGGTCATGGTGATGCAGCCGCAGGTTCTGATCCTGGATGAACCGGCCAGTCAGCTGGACCCCATTGCGGCACATGAATTTCTGGAAACGGTTGGAAGAATCAACCGCGAACTGGGTACGGCGGTCTTAATGACCGAACACCGCCTGGAGGAAGTATTTCCGTTGGCAGACCGTGTTCTCATGATGGACGGCGGGCGTATCATTTCAAATGCATCGGCGGCGGAAACGGGCAGAATTCTGAAGGAAAAGGGGCATTCCATGTTTCCGGCCATGCCGGCGGCCATGCGGCTTTATGCTGCGCTGGACGGAACGGGCGAAGGTCCGGTCACGGTGCGCGAAGGGCATCGATACCTGGCAGATTATAAAAATACTCATGAGACCGGTGAAATACCGGCGGAAACGGTGCGCGCCCTCGGCGATCCGGTGATCACTCTTCGGAATGTTTTCTTCCGATATGAAAAGGATCTTCCGGATGTGCTGCGCGGTCTGGACCTGACGGTTCAGAAGGGCGGTTTTACGGCGATCCTGGGCGGAAACGGCACCGGAAAATCCACTACGCTGTCTGTAATCACGGGACTTCTGAAACCGTATCGCGGAACGGTTCGGGTGAACGGCCGAGTGGGTATGCTGCCGCAGGACCCCAGAACGGTTTTCCTGAAAAAAACCGTACGGGAGGATCTGGCGGAGGCGCTCCCACGGGAAAAAACACAGGGGCTGAAGCTGTCTCTTATACACATCTGACGCTGCCGACGATACTCCTTGTG
>CAMGCK010000035.1 GCA_946040795.1 uncultured Lachnospiraceae bacterium | reverse complement strand
TAATAAAGTGCGCCCATGTATGGCTGTCCTCTACTTTCTTTCACACTATACCTCCTAACAGCAGCGTGATCAGGAAGAATGCAGCAAAAGCGATACCGAACAGCGCCGCGGTCTTGCCCTTACTGCGCGGCAGCACACCGTCAATTTTTCCGTTCTGTCCGTTCATGTACAACGGATACGTCTTTCCGCCGTATTTGAAATTCAGCGTCCATATCGGACACATCACGTATTCGGTCTTTTCATTCAGGAACTGCACATTGGAACTCAGCACGTTTACCGAATCATAATGATCGATGGTATTCACCGACGCGTCCAGAATATCCGGCGCCAGTCCTGCACGAACTTTTTCCGCGAAAGCCGCTGCGTCATGATTAAATTTTTCCGCCATATAACCGGACAGGTAAGGCATCTTGAATTCACGGAGTTCGCTGTAATCAAAAGGCTCCAGGACGGCCATGCTGTCGTCGGGCATCTTTTCAGAAGCATCATAGGGTACGTTTTCATAACGACCGGTGGTGCTGTGGTTGACGTTATAATGCTCGGTCGTGATGGTTTCAATATTCCCGTCGCGCCGGCTGAACTCCCGGGTGCAGTCTGCAGTGATATCGACAGCAGCGTCATAAGAATACAGCCAGTACGGCACGTACACGCCGCTGACCTTATCCATGACCGCCTGAGACTTAAAGGAAGCCGGTGTCAACAGTCCGCTTCCGGTCCATTCCCTGAACTTATTCTGCGCTTCTTTTTTATCAAACTTGAACGGAATGACGCGGCTCGGTTTGAACCGGCCTTCCGTGCGGCTTTCGATCAATGTCGGACTGCCGCAGAAGGAACAGAATGTGGCCGCGGTATGCTCATCGGTGACGATGCTTGCACCGCATCCCGGACACTTGTATTCCTTTGCGCCATCGCCGGCATTGTCCGCCGTCTCCTGGCCCACCAGTTCAGGCGCCGTACCGTTCACTTCCATGCATTCGATCTCGCTGATCGTACGCACCTGACCGCAGTGAGGACACTTTAATCTGTCCGTACCCGCATCATAGATCATTTCACTCCCGCATCCGGGACATTTATAGATCCTTACCACGTTATCTCTCCTTCATCAGTCTTTCGGCATTACGATCTTGGGCATTTTCTTTTTGCGATTTTCCTCATCCTTTTCCTGCATCCGGCGGGTGTATGAAAGCATGCGGATGTCGTCTGTGCAGTTTGCTTTCACGAGGCTGATAGTAAAATAAACAATCACAGCCGTTACCGCGATGCAAAGCACGAACAGGATACCCATGATTTTGACAAATACTGAAGCAATTCCGTAAAGATTGGACAGCACCACAAAACCAAGACCATAGGCCCCCCACTTCTTGTTGACCTTCCCCGTCAGTACCGCATAGAACACAACAACAATGCAGGTGACCTGAACGGCGGTCATAACCGTACTCAGTGAATCCATGATATAGTAGAATGCATTCTGATCAACAATGGCCAGAAGGGCCTGAATCGCGCTTTCTTCCGTATAACGCTCTGTTTCCAGCATAAATGAGATCGTCTTGTCAAAGCCGGCACTGTTGATTGTGATGCAGTTTTGAAATTCGTTGAAGAAATAGCTGATTTCCTGTCCCACAAGCACCCACGCAGTCAGATAGCCTACGCCGAACGCAAGCGGTGTGCTGATATCCATCGGCTGATTCCATTTGCCGGACTGTCGATAGACATAGAGCATACCAAAATAGAGCACAAGTCCCTGGACGATCATTAACACAACTGCAATGACCAGCTGGATCAGCTTCTGATGCGCGATGGCAAATGCGCTTACCGGCGCGATGAATTCCACTCCAATCACCATTAAAAAGTACGATAAATAGCGCACAAGATAGGCTGTAACGCCAACGATCAAGCCCGTTCCCCAATGATGGGTGCGGTTTCTCAATACAATAAAGCTCACAATCAGGAAAGCCAAAAGCAAGACGATGCTCGTTGCGATCATCACAAAATTAATTACCGGAACTCGTTTATCGGAATACTGGGTAACGACCTCCACAACCTCATTAACAGCGGTTGTATCGGCGGAAAAACTTGCAAAACTCATAATCTAATTCAGTCAATCCTTTCATTCATTTGACTAAAAGTATACAAAAGCAGAAATGAATAGTCAAGATTCTGCCCCTGCGCATTTCTTGACATTTCTGTGTCCTTATGATACATTGACACCAGTCTATACAGACTACAATTAAATCACTTTGGAGGATTACATCATGATTAAGGGCACAGTTAAGTGGTTTAACAACCAGAAGGGTTACGGATTCATTTCCTACGTTGACGGCGCAGAAGCAAAGGAAGTCTTTGTTCACTACTCCGGCCTCAACATGGAAGGCTTTAAGACTCTTGATGAAGGTCAGGCTGTTGAATTCGAAATCACCGAAGGCGCAAAGGGACTTCAGGCTGTTAATGTAACAAAACTGTAATTCGAAGACCCTCCTTCAGTATATAGCACTCAACTTCAGCACCATCGAACTGTTTTCTATATTATTTGCAAGTCAGAGTTTTACGAAGAAATTCCAGCAGGTGTTGTCAGATCTATTGCCATACTTGCTGAAAAAGGCGCTGTGAAAAAATCAAAATGATTTTTTCACAACGCCTTTTTTATGCTCAGTATATGCGCTTTTTTCTGCATATCATGCTCATTTTTCCTTCTTCATTTCCTCAAGCTCATCCACGGTAAAGGTGTAGACCGTATTGCAGAAGTGACAGACGACTTCAATGGGCTTTCCTTCATCGATCATGCTCTGCAGCTCTTCCTTGGGCAGCGAACGGACCATGGCATCCGTCTTTTCTCTGGAACAGTCACAGGTGAATGCCACCGGCATTGTCTCCATGAATTCCGGCTCCATCCCTTCAAACAGCGCTGTCATGATGCCCTCCGGGGTCATACCGGCATCCAGCATATGAGAAACCGATGTGATACTGTTCAGTCGTTCCTCCAGCTTATCGATGGCAGCATCGGAGCAGTCCGGAAGCAGCTGAATAATGAAGCCGCCCGCTGCGCGGACCGTACCATCGGGATTGACCAGAACGCCCAGCGCCACTGAGGACGGAGTCTGTTCAGAAGTTGCAAAATAATAAGTCAAGTCCTCTGCGATCTCACTGGTCTGCAGAATGGTCTGGCCGATGTACGGCTCTTTGAGACCGGTATCGCGGATGACACTGAGTACACCAAGATCCAATGCCGCGCCGACATCCAGCTTACCCGGTCCCTTGGGCGGAAGATCCACGTCCGGATTCTGGACATAACCCTTGACATGGCCAAATGCATCGGCGGTGACAAGGAGACCCTTAATGGGACCCTGACATTCGATCTTCAACGTAAGAAGATCCTCCTCAGACTTCATCATGGAACCCATCATGGCACCTGCAGTCAACAGTCTTCCAAGCGCCGCCGTACAAACAGGGCTGGTCTCATGCTGAGAACGCGCATACTCGACAGTATCCGTAGTCAACGCCGCAAAAAAGCGGATCTGATCTCCTGCGGCAGTGCCGCGAACAATATAGTCTGCCATATTATTTACCTCTTTCTCTTAAAACAACCAGAACACGCTCACTGTCCGGACGTGCCTCATTTTCCGTATAGTCATCAAAAGCCGCCACAAAGTCCATACCGGCCGCTTCCGCCATCGTGCGAATTTCATTCAGGCTGTATGCCCGCTGCTCATGGTATTCATTAAACCGGTCAAACCGATCATCTTCCCCTTTTTCAAAGATCGTCAGGTCGTAACTGTTGATCTTTGTTTCCTCGTCATAATTATTTTCCCAGATATATGCTGCGTCTTCCTCGCTGACTGCCTGCGTATGGTCTCCCAGCACATCCCGGTACCAATGCTCCGTTTTCAGGTCAAAAACAAACAGCCCCTTGGGGTCCAGATAGTTGTTGACAAGCTCGAGGGTGGTGATGAAATCATCGGCATCGGTCAGGTAGTTCATGGTATCGCACACAGCAACAATGGCCCGCATGGTCCCGTACAGTTCAAACTCCCGCATATCCTGCAGAAGGTACAGGATCTCCAGGCCGCTCTCATCCCGCTTCATAAGCGCTTGCTGAAGCATTTCCGCGGAGGAATCGATACCCGTCATGTCATAGCCGGCTCGCGCCAGAAGTTCCGTCATGGTTCCGGTCCCACAGCCCAGTTCCGCAACCAGCCCGTCTTCAATATGATGCTTTTTCAAAAGCGCCGTAAGTCCCGCGCACCAGTTTTCATATGGAATTTCATCCATAAACTGGTCATAAACCTCGGCAAAACGCTCGTATTCACTCATAAAACAAACCTCTCCGATACTGAAGATTTTAACACAGGACCACTAAAATGCAAGGGTTGATTATTCACCCGAACTCCAGTATAATGATTGCATCACAGAGAGAAAGGCAGCACATGGAACAAAAAGGCATTTTACATTACATTCGAATATGCCAGCTGAAGCGGTTGTTATATCCGCTTGTTCTTCTTGTGCTCACCGGTCTGATCCTGTTTAATCTGCCGCTTGTGGAGTACCTGCATGTGGAACAGGCCGCTCCGGATAAGCCGCTTTCCGGAGCCATCAGCAACTCCCGGGCTTATGTCCGCACCGCCGCTTCCGACCTTTACTACACCGGAAATGACTACTATCTGGACGGTGTTCTGACCGGCCACTATTATTACCAGCTGACCGATGACTACTGCCGCTTCTACATTCTGAGACCTACCGCGGGCAAACCGGCTGAGACATATCTGGAATCCCGTGTCATCACCGGCCGTGTCGTCAAATTCGATGATACCACGGAAGCACTGGTTCGCGAATTTGCGGAAGAGCTGGAATGGAGTACGGAAGGCCTGATGTCCATCAGCGATCCTTATCTGGTCAATGAAGTGGTTTATTTCCCCATCAGTCAAGGTATCCTGTTTGTTATCGCGCTGATCCTGGCCCTGTTCAGTCTGGTCGGTTTGATCTACACGCTGATCCTTCTGATCTGTCCAAAACTGTCCCGCACCTATCTCCGCCTGAAAAATTACGGTTCCGCCTCAAAGATCCTGCAGGACGCTGATGCGGAACTGAGCAGCCGCCGTCTTCTGGAAGAAGGCAATACCATTCTGACACCCAAGTATCTGGTGGAGTTTTCTCCGGATGCAAGTGCTGTCATTCCGTTGGAATCCGTGCTGTGGATCTTTAAAACCTCTCGCATGAAATATGTTTTGAAAGACCGCCGGGAGCGCATGTTTTTCACACTTCGGATCGTAACCATCGCCGGCGATACTTTCATCATCCGTGATAAGAAAAAGGCCGATATCGACCAGATCGAAAACGTGCTGACGGAACGATATCCCAACTTCTTCTACGGCTATTCCGATGAGCATGACAAAATGGTGCGTTACATTCTCCGAGAAAGCAAACGCGAACTGAAAGCCAATAAAAAGAATAAGAAAACCGCATCGTAATGATACGAGCTTCTTTCACGGATAGTCGGTAAAGAGAGGACATTATCATTCGATGCGGCTTTTTTATTTTATTTCTGCCTTTCTGTTGATCTGCAATGGAATGTGTGCTGTTAACCCGGGGGATCACATACATCATTAATGGCGCTGTGAAAAAATTCTGTTTTCACAGCGCCTTCTGATCAAATGGATCCCAACCGCTTCAGCGGGTCTTCCATAACCGGTTTTTCATGCTCTTTTAAGTATGCATAAAGAAGTGAACTTCCGCGGACAGGCTCACCGTATTCCATAACACTGTTCAGGAAAACATTGAATTCTTTACCGGACATTTCCTCCGGACGAAGAAGTACCAGATAAAATACATGTTTCTTTTCTTCGCGATACAGTAAACTCTTTCCCGGAAATACCGAACCGGTCCGATGGCAGAAACGCATGACCTCGTCGATGGAACTAAAGGAAAGTACACAGACCTTCAGCGCGTCAGCTGCTGCCTCCGGATTATAAAATGTTTCCGGCTTGGGTGTCTTCTGTTCTGCCGGTGCAGCCTCAGGGTCTTCATTGAACCGTGCAAAATGCGGATCCAGTTCTTCTGCATCTTCTACTGCGGAAATGATTACCAGAAGTTCCTCCGGGCTCACCGGAACAGCCTCAATCATGACCGGAAGTTCCTCTTCATTAAAGCCGAACTGACTGGATGCCTGGTTCAGTACTTCACGGAATAAGTCCGTAGTTGCTTTGCTGCCGTATTTAAGTTCCCGCACTGAAATTTTACGTTCAAAAAGATCCTGGTTTGTAATCACACAGCGGATCTGCCGATCGTTGATTTTCTCCATACGCATCCCACATCACTTCCTTTCTGTTTGAAGTACCCCTAGTATACTATGAATCTGCACTTTAGTAAAGTGAATATCTTGTGTCCTGTTTGAAAGTCTGTGATCCCTTGCAAAAAGTTTTTGGAATAGTGTACACAACTTGTAAAAAAAGCCTGTGTTTTGTTACATATGCACAGCAAAATTGTGCTATTGCAAGATTTGTTTGTAAAAATTGGCCTGTTTTCTATTGAATTCACCTATGACCGCGTGCTATTCTATTCCGGCAGATATAAGACAGTCGGACACCGCAATTTCTCAGTATCGCAGCTTGCCCGGTTCAGGGCGGAAAATACATCGATCAGGAGGACTTGATGAAACAGGAACGATCAGATCACGAGGAAATATATTACATCACGAAAGTATTTACCTCTGCTGAGGGAACTCGGCCTCCGTGCGGAAAGGAAATGGACTCCGCACGGTATCATTGTTCGGTGCCGGAAGGAATATCTCTGCCTAAGCAGTATGAAAACGGGAGTCCGGACGGACAGATTATATTGCATTATGTGGAGGAAGAGGTTTCCTATATGGCAGATTATGAAGCAGATGAGAACGATGAAATCAAAATGATCCGATATGACAAAGTACCTGTGGTGGGGTCTGCGCGTAATAAGATCCTGATAATAAAGAAAGAAGGAGTGGCACCGGATACGCCTTAAGATATTCGCGCACTGTCTAAACGCCCCCGCTTGCGGTCACAGAAAGCGGGGGCGTATTGTCTCAATAATGAACGAACCGCAGATATCGGCAGGAATACTGCCGTTTCGCTGGTCATGTTCGGACTTAAAGTTCACAGATTGCCGGGAGCATTCCGGCTGCTTCTGCGCGAAGTTCCATCGGACCGTCCGCCAGGATACGAGCCGCAACCGCTACTCGACCGCCGTACATGCGGCGGATCGTTTCGTGCGGCGGCACATGGTCGGTATTATCCGAGCCGGTACCGATTACTTCAACATTTTTACTGCCATAAAACTGGATCCGGTCAATAGAAGCATCCGGCACTTCGCGTCCCTCCGCATCCACAGCGGTGCAGGTCAGGAGAAGAACATCGCCTGCGTGAAGGCCATCGGCATTTTCTGCTGAAAGTTTCAATGCCACCGGTGCGCCGGTCGTTTCACGACGATCACGGGCTGCGACTTCACCATCTGCATAGGCCACAGCTTCAATGACGCCCGGCACATAAGGGACCTGCCATTCCGCATGCTGTACCGGCTGCAGCTTCTGTTTTCCTGCACTGACCCCATTGACAAACAGCTCGGCTTCTTCACAGTTGGTGTAAGCAAAAACCGTGATCATACGGCCTTCTTCACCGCGGTGATTCCAATGCGGAAGGACATGAATCATCGGTTTTGCAGTCCAGAAAGACTGATTCTGATAAAAGGCATCTTTTTTCTGAAGATACAGATCGATTGCACCGGATACGGAACAGACACGAGGCCATCTCGCTTCACCGCGATACTCAAAGCCGGTCCACTGCATGCCGCCCATCAGCCACGGCCGATCGTAAATATACTGCCAGGTATACTCACGTGCCTTAAAATAGTCATTGGCATCGTGGTCGTAAGCCGATATACGGCCAAGAGCAGGAACATCCTCGTGATACCATCCGCGGGTCGTGCCTGTTGCGCTGTTTTCTGTGGAGAAGATCGGCATGCTCGGATACTGCCGATGCAGTTTGTCGAACAGGTCCATATGGTAATTAACGCCCACGATATCACTGTATTCATAAACAGTTGCCACTTCAGGATCACGATCGTTCGCGGTCAGAATCGGGCGGGTTCCATCCAATTTCTTGGCTGCTGCATAAAGTGAACGCGCAATGCGCGCACCCTGTTCAGTGATGAAGAACGGTTCCTCATTGCCCACAGACCACATGATGACGCTGGGATGATTTCGGTCACGCTTTATTAGTGTTTCCATTTCCTTCATACGGGTCGGCGCAGTGCTGAACCATCGGGTCTCATCCATAACGACGATGCCGTGACGGTCCATCTCATCCATCCAGGCTTCTGCCTGAGGATAATGCGAACAGCGATAGGCATTGGCCCCCATTTCTTTGAGAAGTTCGGCCTTGTAGCGATAGACACTGTTCGCAACAGCAAGACCGGTCAGACCGTAATCTCCGTGGCCGCAGACACCCTGAAGCTTGACATTTCTGCCGTTTAAGTAAAATCCAGTCTCTGCATCAAAGGCAATCGTGCGGAAGCCAAAAACCGTGCTTTTAACATCTGTAACCCGACCATTCACACAAATTGTGGTGATTGCCTTATAAAGAAACGGAGAATCAATGTCCCAAAGCGCCGGATCAACAATGCTCAGCTGCTGATGAAGCATAGCAGTATCACGAAGCGGAATCAAAAGTTCAGATGTGCAGACAACCGTTTTTTCCGCCTCCGGAACGCAATCATTGCAGGGAACGATTTCAGTGGTGACCGTGCAGGAAACCTCCTCATAAAGGTCATTCCTTACCTCCGTATCCACCGGAATCTGCCAGCTGCCATTCTCCTGTTTTTCAGGGTGAACAAACACACCATAACGCTCTACTGATACCGGATCGGACTTTTCCAGCCAGACATTCCGGTAAATTCCGCCGCCCTGGTACCACCAGCCGTAGCCGGTTGCGCATTCCACATGGACAGCCAGCACATTGTCCGCGTCAAAGCGAATAAAATCTGTAATGTCGATTTCGAATGGAGTATGTGCTTCATAATTGTCATATATATACACGCCATTAAAATAGACCGTAGCATGATCTGCAACACCTTCAAAGTATAATACGATGCGCTTATCTTTATCCTCACTCGAGATTACAAAATGCTTGCGATACCAGGCCGGATGATAATCATAGAATCCCCATGCATTATTGTTTTTCTCTTCCGGCACCTGAGAAATAATATAGTCATGCGGAAGATCAACCACCTGAAACGGAAGAAGAGTATTCTCACGCGCAGCATCAGCGCTAAGAAATTCATCCGGAACATCCGGGAAATTCCGTGATGCCGGTCCTGCAAGATATCGTTCCGTTTTGGCCTGTGTATAAGACTGCCCTTTGGACGGAGCCTTCAGGCTTTCTATTTCACCCTCGTGGAAATACCAGTTATCATTAAAAATAATCCGCTCACTCATTACAAAAATCACTCCTCTCGCATGTGATTATAGTTCTCGAATACGGTCATAGACGGTTGTCACGCAGCCTTTCGATTCGATTCGCTATGTGATGTTTTCATCGTACTCACATTTCCGGAATAATTCAATAAGAATTATCCAAAACGAAAACGTTCATGCTGGAAAAAGCATTGCACCCAAGTTATAATAATTTCAAACCTGTTCAGGAGGTGTTCTATGGAAAAAGCGATCCCCAGTGAAAAACAGCTTCGATTTCTGGACTGGGAATTGGGAGCATTCTTTCACTTTGGACTTCGTGCTTATTATAAAGGATATGTGGATTGGGACAAAAGAGACATGGATCAGTCCGTGTTTAATCCAACCGAACTGAACTGCGAAGAATGGCTTCAGCCGTTCAAGGATGCCGGGGCATCCTATGCCATCCTGGTCTGCAAGCATCACGACGGTTTTGCAAACTGGCCTTCCAAATACAGTGACTATTCTGTTGCTCATACGCCCTGGAAAGAAGGAAAAGGTGATATTGTCCGTGAATTCACGGATGCCTGCCGAAAACTTGGCCTGAAAGTCGGTTTATACTATTCACCGGCTCAACGTGACTGGAGCAAATATAAAACGAAAAAAGATTATGATGACTACTTCATCGGTCAGGTTTCTGAACTTCTGACGGATTACGGAAAAATTGATTATCTCTGGTTTGACGGCTGCGGTTCCGAAGACCACGAATACGATCAGGCACGTATCATTAATGTCATGCGCAGCCTGCAGCCCGATATGCTGATTTTTAACATGTGGGACCCGGATGTTCGATGGGTTGGCAATGAAGAAGGCATTGCCCCCTCACCGCATACCAATGTTGTACACGATCTGGCCTTTTCCGTCATGACAGACAAAAAAGATGATCTGGGCGGTTTCCGTTTTATGCCCGCCGAGTGCGACATGAAACTCCGCTCCACCTGGTTTGACTGCGAAGACAACGAAGACACGCTGGCTTCCCTGGATGAACTGATCGGTTTATATTACATGTCCGTGGGGCGCGGTGCAAACCTTCTCATTAACGCAGGTCCAAACAAACATGGTCTGCTTCAGGAAGCCGATAAAAAGCGCATTCAGGAATTCGGTGCAGAATTGAAACGCCGCTTTTCCACGCCTGTCCCCTTCGGAGCCCCTTATGAAGACGAAGACGGAAATTACACCATATCTGCTGATTGCGGATTGCCGGTCAACACCGTTATTATCCAGGAAGATCTGCTTGAAGGAGAAAGTATTCGTCATTTTGAAATTTTGACAGATAACACTGCCGTGTATACCGGATCTACGATCGGTCATAAATGTATCTGCACCTTCCCGACTGTAAAAACAAAAAACATCCGCATTCGCGTGACCGACACCAATGGCGCCTACACCCTGAAATCACTGAATGCTTATTACATTCAGTAAAACGACACTATACAAAAAGCTCCCGAAAACCGATGGTTTCCAGGAGCTTTTATTTTATGACCATAAATTCAATTATGCCTGCTTCAACAGAAACTTCTGTGCTTCCTCTGCAGAATCCACGGTTTCAATCATTCCGCCCAGCTGCTTCAGCTTCTGAACAAAATCTTCATAACCGCGCTGAATATACTTCACATCCTCTACTACAGAATCTCCGTTCGCTGCCAATGCGGCCATTACCAGCGCCGCGCCTGCACGAAGATCCGGAGCCACAAGCGATGCACCCTTTAATTCCGGCACACCAATGATGACCGCCCGGTTTCCACCTTCTACAGAAATATTGGTACCCATACGATTCAGTTCATCCACGTACTTAAAACGATTTTCAAAAATCGTTTCCGTAATGGTACTGGTACCACCGGCTACGGCAAGCACAACTGCAATCTGCGGCTGCATATCTGTCGGGAACCCGGGATACGGCAGCGTGCGCACACGCACAGCTTTCAGCGGGCCTTCCGCAATTACTCGAACTGCATCATCATACTCTTCCACCCGGCAGCCGATCTCACGAAGTTTGGATGAAATGCACTCCAGATGCTTGGGAATAACATTCTTAACAGTAACATCGCCGTGAGTCACTGCGGCAGCCGTCATAAATGTACCGGCTTCAATCTGGTCCGGAATCACGGTATAGTCTGTGCCATGAAGGCGATTCACACCATCAATGCGAATCACGTCCGTACCGGCACCCTTGATCCGTGCGCCCATACTGTTCAGGAAGTTTGCCACATCAACAACATGCGGCTCCTTGGCAACATTCTCAAGAACAGTACGTCCCTGTGCGTAAACAGCGGCCATCATGACATTGATGGTTGCGCCAACGGAAACGCTGTCAAAGTAGATATGCTGGCCACGAAGACGCTCCGCTTCTACCAGAACCATGCTGTTGCGGATACTGGTAACTGCGCCAAGCGCTTCAAAGCCCTTCAGATGCTGATCAATCGGACGGCTTCCGATGGTACAGCCACCCGGCAGCGCGACCTCCGCATAATGATATTTTCCAAGCATCGCGCCCAGCATATAATATCCCGCGCGCATTTTGCGTATATAACTGTTATCAACGACATAACTGCGGATGGTGGCACCATTCAGGCTGACCTCATGACGTCCAAGACGTTTCACCTCAGCGCCGGTGTCCGCAATTGCGTCCAGAAGCGTATTAATGTCACTAACATCCGGAAGGTTCCGAATGATGACCGGTTCATCGGCCATAATGCCTGCGGCAAGCAATCCAAGCGCTGCATTCTTTGCACCACCGATTGCTACTTCACCTGTCAGCGGACGTCCGCCTCTGATCACAAATTGATCCATTACTATCTCCAATCAAACTAATATGCATAAAATCACACATTATGTTGTCTCTCGGATTATAACACAATACCCCTTCATTGTAAAGGTAATGTTACATTTTTATTAACATCTCTGTAATATCTGATGATAATAGCCCGCTCACCGCTATGAATCGCGGTTTTTCACGTGATTTAATGTCTACCTCATATAGCTCATTTGTTTTTCTTTACTGTATAGCCAAAGGATCCCAGATATTTTCCAAGCCCGTAATATGAACCGTGCGCATAAGCCAGCAGCTTTGCTTCTCCCATCTTCAGGCGGCCCCTCGCGTCGATCAGTTTCTCATCTACATCAACAGCAGCCACTTTGGCAATGAACATATCATGACTTCCAAGCTCCATGATCTGCTCTACTCTACATTCAATATTGACCGGACTTTCTTTAATTAACGGCGCACCTACTTTAGCCGCAGGCTCTTTATGAAGCCCCATCTTTTCAAATTTGTCTTCACTGCGTCCGGAACGTACTCCGCAGTAATCCGCAGCCCGTACCAGGTCTTCCGTTGTCAGGTTAATGACAAATTCGCCGCTCTCCTTCAGCAGATCATAGGAGTATCGTTCTTTTCTAACAGAAATATATACCATTGCGGGATTGGAACAGATCGTTCCCGTCCAGGCAATGGTCAACACATTCTCTTCTCCGTTCTTCCCCTTTACTGTTACCAGCACCGCAGGAACCGGTGAAAGAATGCTGCAAGGGTTCCATGTTTGTTTTGCCACTTATGTATCCTCCGTCATGTCATCATTCCGCTCATGGACCCGTCTGCCCACGCTTGAACTCATACACCTTTCTCTAATCCACAATATCTAGTTCTCTTCACCCTATTTTACCCAAGATAAGAGTAATGTCAATTCCATTCGCGCCCTTTATATGCATTTTGCATAAAGAAATGTCGAAATCGGAAAACTTTTTAGTAAAGTTCACACATCGTTTTCTCTTCGTTCATATTTTGTTCATATTTTACGGATATTATTGAGAATGTAAAGAGAAGCAAAACTTCTTCAAACTTCCTCTAAAATTTGTATAATGTTTTTCATAATTCCCCCAGGTTGGAAACAACCTGGGGGCTCCTCTTTTTCAGGGTCAGATAAACGGTCTCCGGTTCCTGAAGGCCCTTCAGCGTATCGATCCAGCACTGGCGCTCCGCTCAAATTCCTGTACCAATTTCGTGATTTCCATACCCCCTCCTTTATCTGTGTTTTCTTCCATTGCCGGATATGACAAAAAGCAGGCTGTCACCGTGATGCCCCTCGAGCCGGATCCCCGGTCATGGCGGCATACCAAAACAACCTGCTTTTTGTTTGATCTCAGTTCAGTTCCCCGTGTGGTTCACCTTTCTGAGTAATTATTCTTCAGTAGCTGCAGTACCTTCAATGTCTGCATAGTCCATCAGTTCATAAGAAGAGTACGTATAGCTCATGTCTTCCTTGGAAGCGGAAGCCTTCTTTACCTGATTAACAACAGTAACTGCGATACCGACAACCAGCGCAGCGATTACAACGACGGCAACGACCCATGCAAGTACACGGTTCAGTGCATCCTTCTTCTTCTGCTGCTCGATTTCCTGCTTTCTGTTCTTCTTATGCTCTTTATACTGATTAACTTTTTCAACGCTCATGTCAATAGTTCCTTTTCAACACATTTTTGGCTTAACCAACCACAAGACTATAGCACAAAAACTGCTCAAAATCAAGTATTCGCCCGCTTCCGTCCTGCGTAAAGCCCCGGATTTATCAGCCTTCGTAACCGTTCGGATTGTTCTTCTGCCAGTTCCAGGAGTCACGGCACATATCCTTAATGTCGTACTCAGCCTTCCAGCCCATTTCCTTGTAAGCCTTGGTCGGATCGGAGTAGCAGGTCGGAACATCGCCCGGGCGTCTGTCAACGATCTTATAGTTGATCTTCACGCCGTTTGCTTCTTCAAATGCATGAACAACATCCAGAACACTGTAGCCAACGCCGGTACCCAGGTTGCAGATGAAGAGGCCAACATTCTCTTCCAGCTTCTTCAGTGCTGCCATATGGCCGCGAGCCAGATCAACGACATGGATGTAGTCACGAACGCCGGTACCATCCGGAGTATCGTAATCATCACCGTAAACGCTTAAGCACTCACGCTTACCAACAGCAACCTGCGTAACATACGGCATCAGGTTGTTCGGAATACCCTTGGGATCCTCACCAATGGTACCGCTCTGATGAGCACCAATCGGGTTGAAGTATCTTAACAGAATAACATTCCATTCCGGATCTGCCTTCTGGATATCGCTGAGAATCTGCTCCAGCATGGACTTGGTCCAGCCGTACGGATTGGTGCACTGGCCCTTCGGGCACTCTTCAGTAATCGGAATCTGCTCCGGATTTCCGTAAACAGTAGCGGAAGAAGAGAAGATGATGTTCTTAACATTGTGCTTACGCATAACATCGACCAGGGTAAGAGTACCGCCGATGTTGTTTTCATAATATTCCCACGGCTTTGCAACGCTTTCGCCAACAGCCTTCAGACCGGCAAAATGGATGCAGGAATCGATCTTTTCCTTTGCAAAAACTTCTTCCAGTCCTTCACGATCACGAATATCAACCTTGTAGAAGGTTACCTTCTTACCGGTGATTGCTTCAACACGTGCAAGAGCCTTCTCGTTTGCGTTTGCCAGGTTATCGATGACAACAACATCATAACCTGCGTTCTGAAGTTCAACTACTGTATGGCTGCCGATGTAGCCGGCGCCGCCTGTTACTAATACTGCCACTTTCTTCCTCCTCTATATCTGTTTTAAATATATTATTCGCTGATTTCACGGCTTTCCTTAGCCGCTGCCCGCGCTTCTCTTGCCGCTTTTGTATTCTTCTTACGGCGTTCTCTGCGCTTCTGCTTCAGATTCTCTCGTTTCTGCAGAATCACTGCTTCATCCTCATCCGTACACACCTTTACTGTACGCACAGCAAAGTAACCGGAATAACTCTCCGTTGATTTAATACGAATGCGGCCTTTCATACGGCCGTGATCCTTACAGGTTCCAATTGCCAGATAGCTTCTGCCGGAATCCGAGAACCAGCTGACATCCTTCTTCAGTTTCTTCTTGCAATACAGGCACGGCATCTCGCGTACCTTGCGATTATCTGCTGCTTCTTCCTTCAGCGGGAACTCACGGGAAACAAACTTGGAATACGTATTGAAATAGAACGTCGTTTCTTCCCAACGATTTCTGGGAACCTTGTAGTAGTCAATGGAGAAGAAGGATTCATAGTTCTTGCGGTCAATACGCTGGAAAACCATTGCGGTGTACGCGGCATCGTCCACTGCATGATGGAACGGACGATCCGTCGGAATGCAATAGCGTTCAATGACAACCTCCAACGCGCGGCGAACCTTTCCTTCATTTTCCTGAAGCGCGTACAATTTCTGTACGTCCAGATATTTTAACGGATATTTCCACGGAATCTTGATCTTGAAATAAGACATGTTCCGCTCAAGCTGAGTCAGATCAGACGGTCCCCAAATGCAGAAAATATAATCTTTTCCACACCAGTTGAGGAACTCCTGGCAGGCTTCCTCGAATTCAATGCCCTTTTCATCAAGATCCTGATCCGTCCAGCCGGTCAGTTCTCTGGTCTTACGAACCAGGAACGGATAAACCTGCGGCTTGATCAGCATCTGGAATTCGCTTTGCTTTTCGCCCTGACTATTCAGTTTTACGGCGCCGATTTCAATGATCTCAAAAGGCAGGTCGTCTTCTTCGTCGACCTTGTATGCTGCCTGATTCCATTCCAAATCGAGTACGATATAATTCATAAATGCGTCCCACTTTCCAGATTACAGTATAACACGGAGGTGTTGATTTATCAATCTGAAGAAACAACGAAAACGCGGAGCTTTTCTGCCAAAATTCCGCGTTTCTTTTTATGCAGTTTTACAAATATGTCTTTATTCGCCGTATCACTGAATCCACTCAGCCCACTGCACACATACGCTGTCCGATATTTAACAGACGATTCCCCGCATGGTACGAAGCCTTCTTACACAGTCAATTACAATATCTGCCGCACGGGCTGCATCTTCTTCAGATACACCGCCGCCAAACGTAAAACGCACGCACTCGGAAGCTTCCTCTTCCGTCATCCCAATGGCCGTCAGTACATGCGAGACTTCTTCCGTTCCTGCTGCACAGGCCGACCCACCGGACGCGCAAATGCCGTTCATGTCCAGAAGAATCAACAGGGACTCACTCTCCACACCGCGGATCCGCAGGTTGGAATGACCGGGAAGACGCGGCGCACTGAGGCTCCCGTTGACGGTCACGTCCGAGAGTTCTGTCAGTACCTTCTCTTCAAAACGATCACGCATGGTGCGGATCCGCATCAGTTCATCATTCTCTGCAGCCCCGGCATCATCCGCGCAAACTTTCATCGTATTTTTCAGCTCACATGCGCTGATCTCCGCCGCTTTTCCAAGTCCCGCTATGCCAGGTGTATTGAGTGTCCCAGAGCGCATTCCGTGTTCCTGACCGCCGCCCAGAAGGAGCGGTTCCATCGGAACACCTTTTCGCACATACAGGAATCCCACGCCCTTGGGGCCGCCGAATTTATGCGCACTGGCCGACAGCAGGTCGATATTCATGGCATTTACATCCACCGGAATGTGGCCGATGGCCTGCACCGCATCCGTATGAAACAGCGCGCTGTACTTCCGACATACCGCTCCAATCTCCGCAATGGGCTGAATCGTGCCGAGTTCATTATTGGCGGTCATGACGGAAACAAGGACCCGTCCGCTTTCATCGTCACTCTGTCGGCCGCATACTTCTGCCAGGACCTGCTCTACGGCCTCCGCAGTGACTACACCTTCCGGAGAGGGCTGCAGATAGAGAACATTCACACCTTGTTGTTCCAGAAACGCACAGGTATTCAAAATAGCCTTATGCTCAAACGCTGTTGTGATCACCTGAAAAGTCCTGCCGTTTTTTAATACATTCCCCTCAGAAACTCCGGATTTTCCCACAGCTGCTCCCCATACGCCGCGAAGCGCCTGGTTATCACTCTCCGTACCGCCGGATGTGAAATAAATCTCTTCCGGTTCCGCGCCAATCAGTTCCGCGACTGTCTGACGGGCTTTTTTAGCGGCTTCCCGACCGGCCTGCCCTGCACTGTGAAGCGCAGAAGCATTTCCGTATTCTTCTGTAAAATAAGGAATCATCGCTGCAAGCACCTCCGGGCGAACCGGAGTTGTGGCCGCATGATCCAGATAGATTCGTGTCATTAAAGTGTTCCCTCTGCTGTTTGCCGCATATTCACACGCAAATTTATATTGCGGAATCTCAAGCATATTCACCGACTATACAACAAATCATATCAAACCCCCGGGACTGAAGTATCAGCCTCGGGGGTTGTTTTATATTATTCAGTTCAAAGTGCCTTTCAGACTTACTCTGCCAGCATACCCAGGATCTTATTGGTACGTGCCACAAACTTGGTCATCGCATCCGGCTCCAATGTGCCCTGCTGAATGCGGGCAAGGTCGTAAAGCTCTTCACAGACAGTAGAGACATTCTCACCTTCCTGATTTGCCAGAAGATACTGCACCAGCTTATGATTGGAGTTCAGGATCAGCGTCTGATCCCCCTGTCCCATGGCGCCCATGTCCATGCCCATCATGCCATACTGCTTCATCATCTCCTGCATGCGGCGAGACTCTTCGGACAGCGTCAGCATGGAAGAGATTTCCTTGTTCTTCAGCTTCTCAACCTGAACCTTAACATTGTCCTTCTTGAGGACTTTCTTGAACAGGCCTGCCAGAACCTCAGTATTTGCCTTCAGTTCTTCTTCCAGCTTCTTGGTGCTCTTTGCCTTAAACGCGTCTTCAATGTCGGCATCGATTCTCTTGAACTTGATGCCTTCATTCTTCATTTCCAGCTGCTGAATAAACGGCATGTCAATTTCGTCCGGAAGCATGACAGCAACCATCTTGGCCTTCTTGAACATGTTGATGTACTGGCTCTGCTGAACCGCGTCGGTCACGTAGTAGATGGTCTTATCCTTCTTTTCCTCTTCCTGAACGGTCTCGCCGGCTTCATCGCCCACGATCTCGCCCTCAACCTTCTCCACACCGTCTTCCGTCTCGTCATCGATGGGCTTGACTTCCAGGCACTCCGGCAGTACCTGATACTTGCCATCCAGATCCTTGAAGAGGATGTAATCGGTCATTTTCTTGCAGAACTTGTCGTCCTTCAGGCAGCCGTACTTAACAAACGGGCTTAAAGACTCCCAGTTCTTTTCATAGAATTCACGATCAACCTTGCAGAAGCCGGACAACTTGTCTGCGATCTTCTTGGAAATATAATCCTGGATCTTGGCTACAAAACCATCATTCTGAAGAGCGGAACGGGAAACATTCAGCGGGAGGTCCGGGCAGTCGATGACGCCTTTTAACAGCATCATGTATTCCGGAATGACTTCCTTGATGTTATCAGCCACGAAGACCTGGTTGTTGTAAAGCTTGATAACGCCTTCCAGGGAGTCATAACCCAGCTTGATCTTCGGGAAGTACAGAATACCTTTTAAGTTGAACGGATAGTCCATGTTCAGATGGATCCAGAAGACCGGCTCCCTGTAATCATGGAATACCTGACGATAGAAATTCCTGTAATCCTCATCGGTGCACTCGTTAGGATGCTTGGTCCAGAGCGGAGTGGTATCATTGACCGCCTTGGGAGCTGCCGGCTCCTCGCCCTCCTTGGGCTCAACCGGTGCTGCGTCCAGATTAGTCAGGAAAATTTCTGTGGGCATGAACGCACAGTACTTTTCAAGGATGCTGCGGATGCGGTATTCGTTGCCGAATTCGTGGCAGTCATCGGACAGGTACAGCGTGATCTTGGTACCGACTTCAGCCTTGTCACCTTCCGTCATCTCAAATTCGATGCCGCCTTCAGATTCCCAGTGTACCGGCTGTGCGCCTTCTGTGAAGGACAGGGTGTCGATGGTAACCTTGTCAGCAACCATGAATGCAGAATAGAAACCCAGACCGAAATGGCCGATGATCTGCTCCTCGCTGGCCTTATCCTTATATTTGCTCATGAAATCCGTCGCGCCGGAGAAAGCGATCTGGTTGATGTACTTTTCGACCTCATCCGCCGTCATACCGATACCGTTATCCACGACCTCCAGCTTCATTTCATTGGTGCTGACATTAACATGAACAGCCGGCTTATAATCTTCCGGAAGAGTCGCCTCGCCGACAAGTGCCAGCTTTTTCAGCTTGGTGATGGCGTCACATGCATTGGAGACCAGTTCTCTTAAAAAGATGTCATGGTCTGAATAAAGCCACTTTTTGATGATCGGGAATATATTCTCACTGTCAATGGATAAATTACCTTTTTTTGCCATTTCTCAATACGACCTTTCTGAAAAAATAAAAGCATACGCGCAGCTTTCACCACGCATATGCCAGTATAGCACCGCCTGTTAGCACTGTCAACCTTTGAGTGCTAAAGTTCACGAAATCTTCAAATTTCTGGATGCCAAACATTTTCCGATACAAAAAAGCGGCTTTTCATCACTTTGTTCAGATCAAGACGGTCAGATCGTGACGGTAAACTCGTTATCAGCGCCTTTCTCAAGATGCACCGTCTTCGTGACTTCCTTACCGTCCGCGCAGACCTTGACTTCGTAATTTCCATAGAAGCCTTTGAACTTCAGCGTACCGGCTGCATCCGCTGCAGCTTCCATCGCTGTGTGCCATTCCTCGTGAATGAGATGGTAAAGCGCATCGTAAGCCGGCTTCCTGGACATGTCGAAGCGGAGCAGGGCGCCGTGGTAATAGTTTTCACCCCAGGTCATGTCGCCCTGCGGAGCAAAGGCGGCGTAACCATCGGCTACGTTCCAGTAAATGATGTGTTCCATCGCCGGATGGCTGAACCAGATGCGATACAGATTCGTCAGGATCTCCGCCTGAAGCGCTTCGTCCTCCGGATCCTTGGAGTAAGCCGGGACGGTGACTTCCGTCAGGGACAGCGGGCGACGCAGGTAAGCGTACTGGTCCATAATACGGTAGATCAGCTCCGGATCGTACATAAGACGGGTCTTTTCCTCTTCATCCTCGCGCTTGAAGAACATATGGAACTGCATGCCGATGCCGTCGATGCTCACATCATGCTCCAGCGCGCGTTCCAGCTGCATGTAGTAATTGCTGCGGTCATAGTGGAACGCATCGCCCCAGATACGCTCCGTGGCCTCATTCATGATCAGCTCATTGGCCGGGAAATACTTGCGGGCATGCTCGAAGGACCAGGACACCAGATCCGGTTCATGGAAAAAGCGGGTGGAATGACGGCTGGTGAAGGGGTCGTAGGTGACTTCCGGAAGCAGGGTCTCGTTGATGACTTCAATGGGCTGGATCTCGCTCGCATACCGCTCACCGATCTCTCGCATACGCTTGTCCAGAAGGCGCTTCACGGACGCGGGATCTCTCGGCACCCACCCCGGAGTCCACTGGTCGTAGTTCAGGCAATGCAGCTTCGGGGCAATGCCATTCTCCCGACACCATTCCAGACACAGATCCGGCGTGGGGCGTCTGTAGATCTTGCGGCTGTCCTTGGTGAAACGCGGTTCGCCCTCTGTGGGCTCCAGATCTGCCCAGTAGAACGGCAGCGTGGCCATGTTGAAAAGTTCGGCAAACGCTTTCTTATACGCTTCATTCTTTTCCGCTGTTTCCAGTTCATCCAGCATGAAGCAGTTCGCTCCGAATTTGAAATCGTGACTCTTCTGGTCCAATTCGATTTTTGCGCCTTCAACCGGTTTGCCATCGGCATCCACGACCTTGATCACTGCGCGGCCTTTACGATACAGCTCAATGCCGGTCGCAATGCGCTCTTCCATCATATCCTTGTGTGCCTCAAAAGGCTTCATGATTTTCTCGCGACGTTCTGACATACTTTCAGTCTCTCCTATCCGTTAATTTCAATATACCATGTATAACTTTTAGTTATATTTCAGCCCTGCACATAACCTTTCGTTATACGCCCTATAACTTTCAGTTATATTTCAACACCACATATAACTTTGGGGTAATATCACTCTCTCCTGCTTAACTTTTCGTTATACTCCAGTCTCATATATAACCTTTCGTTATACTTTACAGGCTTTTTCCGCCATCGGCATAAATGCTCGCGCCGGTAATATACCGTCCCGCGTCGGAGCACAGAAGCCGTACGATGCCGGCCATGTCCTCTTTTTCACCGTAAAAGCCTGCCGGAATGCTGGCGGAGACCTGCGCGGCGTAAGCAGCATCGGCCAATGCCTCTCTATTCCGGTCCGTCGCAATGACGCCGGGCGCGACATTATTCACCGTAATACCAAAAGGTGCCAGCTGCGCGGCCAGGGACATCGCCAGTCCGGTCTGCGCGCACTTGGACGATGAATAAACCAGCATCTTCGGATGAGGCTTCTTTTCCTGCACACTGCCGATGGTCACGATCCGCCCGAATCCCTGTGCCTTCATATGCGGTACGGCCTTCTGCATCAGGATCATGGAGGACAGATAATTGCAATTCACCTGTGTGTAAAAATCCTCCACAGAAATCTCTTCCCAGTCTTTTTTGATCTGCACGGACGCATTCAGAATCAGCAGGTCAATGTCACCCATCGCTTCTCCAAGTTTTTCTGTCTGCGCCGGATCACACAGATCCGCAATCAGGATCTCACATTTTACACCCAATGCTGAAATTTCTTCGCGTAGCGCTTCCGCTTTCTCCTTCGTCTTTGCACAGTGCAGAACAATATCTGCCCCTGCCCGTGCCAATTCCAGCGCGATCGCACTGCCGATGCCTCTTGAAGAGCCCGTAATCAGCGCTCGCTTGCCTTTCAAATCATAATTCACTTCCATATTGAGTCTCCCATATCCCAGTTCCGGGGCTTCACCTGCTGCTTTCTCCGGCAATGACAGATCCTCTCTGTATCTCTTGCAATCACAGCGCTGACTGTGTATCCGTCGGATCGCCGTTTCTTGCAAGATCATATTCCTTGGACCAGTCGATGTCGCGGTAAGGCTCTCCCTCCGGATCGTTCTTGATGAAATCCATTAAAAGATCCAGCATTTCTTCCGTCCAGGTATTCCTATCGATCTGCGCGGAGGTAAATTTGTTTTCCGTAATCATCTTGAAGCCAAAGATATCTTTGACCTGCGTCTTTGCGCCGGAATCCACTACATCGATCACCAGCTGCGGCGGAATGAACAATACTCCGCTGGAGCAGCCATAGACCACATCGCCCGGAAGGCAGATTGCCGCGTCACGGTCCGTGCCCAGACGGATCGGAATGTTGATTCCCTGCAGTGCAAAGTCGCGAATAGGTGTCGGATCAATGCCGCGATAGTACACCTGCACATCCGGCACCTTCATCATCTGCTCCACATCACGAATGCCGCCCCAGATGACAGCGCCGCCGGTCTTGGTCTTGGTACGAATGGCAGTAGTCAGATTGCCTCCCACAAACGTACCTTTGTAAATCTTGTCGTACATATCAATGACCATGACATCCCGCTCCTGCAGAAGTTCGATGGCCCACTGATTCGGCGTTCCGTTGTAGCCCTGCGCTCGGGCGATGTCACAGCTGGCCTTATAATAATCCGGCCGCACCGGCAGGTACGCTGCAGTCATTGCACGGCCCACCAGCTTCATGTTGACACTGCCGTCCTCCTTAAATTCGGGATGCAGGGATTTCATGGAAATAAACTGATTTTCATAGCCCTGTACAAAAATCGGCTTCCAGAGTTCTTCCAGCGTCATGTTATATAACGCGTCCAGGTAACGATCCGGAACCTTGGGACGTCCGTCCGGAAAACGCTCACCGGTCCATTCCGGCGTGATGGACTTAATATATTCGGGGTCATCAAATCTGATCATGATTTCTCTCCTTATATTTCAGCATTTCGATACATTTTCTCCCAAAATGTTATATCGATAGGGCTTTTCAAAATCGATCCTGTATTGCCCGTCATCCTCAGCTCCAGATACGGTCATTTGAAAATTCCTGATTCCACTGGTCCGTCGGCTCAAAATAGCCCGGAATGCGCGGATTGATGTGCGCGCGGAGGACTTCCTCGTTCAGGTCGTCAAAGCCAAGCCCCGGCTTGTTGGGAACATCGATGAAGCCGTCCTTGATAAAGGGCTTCGGAATGCCGGTGACCATATCGGCCCACCAGGGGCAATCCACGGAATGGTATTCCAGCGCCAGCACATTGTGCATGGCCGCCGCGCACTGGACCGCCGCCATGCAGCCCACCGGGCTCTCCGCCATGTGAACCGCAACCGCAACGCCGTATTCATCTGCCAGGTCGGAAATCTTTTTAAGCTCCAGCGCACCGCCGCAGGTCAGGATATCGGGATGAATCACAGATACCGCGCCGGCCTGGAACAGCTTCAGGAAATCCTCTTTGAGGTAAATATCCTCACCGGTGCAGACCGGAATGGTGGTGCTGTTTCTGAGGCGCACATAATGGTCGGTGTACATCCACGGCGCCAGGTCTTCCACCCATGCCAGCTTGTATTTTTCCATGCGGCGGGCAAACTGGATGCAATCCTCCAGGCAGACATGACCGAAGTGATCGACCGCAAGCGGAACCTCATAGCCGATGACATCGCGCACTTCCTTCACATAATTTTCCAGATATTCAAAGCCCTTTTCCGTAATGTGAATACCGGTGAAGGGATGCGCAGTGTGTACAATTTGGTAACTCTTCTGATGCGCTACCATCTCCTGCGTGACGGAACCGCCCTGCACGTTCAGAATGTGCGGCGCGTATTTTTTCATGTCGTCGATAAAGCCAAGCGGCGCATTGATGGTGCCGGGTTCATCCATTAAGAGGCCGATGCCCAGGTCCATCTTTAAAAATGTGAAGCCCATATCCATGCGCTTTTTCAGCGCAAGACCCATGTCATGGCCGGTATGCTTGCCGTCCACATCGGTATCGCAGTACACGCGGATCTTGTCGCGGAATTTACCGCCCAGAAGCTGGTAAACCGGAACCCCCCAGGCCTTTCCGGCCAGGTCCCACAACGCGACCTCGATGCCGGAAACACCACCGCCCTGACGGGACGGACCGCCGAACTGCTTGATCTTGCGGAAAATACGATCCACATCGCAGGGATTCTCACCTAAAATGCGGCTCTTCAGCATCAGCGCATATGTCTTGGAAGATGCGTCGCGGACTTCACCGTAGCCGGAAATCCCCTGATTGGTGTCAATGCGCAGGATCGTACAGCGCTTGGGCGCGCCGTCGATGTCCACAAAGCGCATATCGGTAATACGAAGCTCCGAAGGAGCGGAATTGTAATTCATAAAATAACCTCCCGAAACGTCCACACAGCTCCGAATGACCAGTAATGGTATTCGAAGCGGGACCGTTTTTCATACTGTCATTTAATCACTCCCCCTACCGTAATTCCACAGTCTTTTTGATAATATAGGGTTGAAAAAACGAAACATATTTCGTATTCTATATTTGTCATATATCCGTGCCGGTAACAAGCGATCCTCCACGGACCATCTTTTTACGAAAGGAGAACGCCATGATTTTTTCCAAGCACAAACTGAGCTTCCGCATTCTGGATGTGTTCAAAATCAGCCATCACAACGTGAAAATGTTTAATCACGACCGACATTTCGGCGCGATCTCCTACCGCGTGCATTCCGATGCGGTCATTGAATACGATGGAAAAACGCTGCAAATGCAGGACCATTCCGTTGCGTATTTCCCGCCGGATACCGACTATCTCCGCACCGCGGGCATCGACGAGATCTACGTGGTGCATCTGGATGTCATCGGCTATGACACGCACGAAATCGAAACATTCATCACCCAGCACCCCGAAGAGACGGAACAGGCCTTCAAAGCCATTTACGAAGAGTGGGAGAAGAAAAAAAGAAACCGCTATTATACGGTTTCCGCAATGTTTTCCAGTTTATTCAGCGAGTTATTTGAAGAGTGCAGCGAGACTTCCGGCGAGAACTCCTATCTGCTGCACGCCATCGACTACATGAACATGCACTTTCAGGATCCGGCGCTTACGATCCCGGAGGTTGCGGCCACGCTGCCAATGAGCCCTGTCTACCTTCGCAAGCTGTTCAACCGCGAGCTGGGCATTTCCCCGAAGGAATATCTCACGCAGCTCCGTCTGAAGCGCGCCAAATCCTTCCTGCTCAGCGGTTACTACAGCGTCTCGGAAGTCGCGAACGCCTGCGGCTTTGACGATGAAAAGTATTTTTCCGTGGTCTTCCGTAACGCAGTGGGTGTATCGCCCTCCAAATATCGTTACGAATTCTCAGAGGAAGAAATGAAACGATTGGCTGAAGACACATAAATAAACTGCACATAGTTTTTCAGTCTGTCATCTTTATTTTTGTCGCGCAAATAGTATAATGAGGTACGGAACATCACCTGTAGCTCCATACTGATAAGCACCTGTCTCTTATACACATCTCCGAGCCCACGAGACGTAGAGGAAT
>CAMGCK010000034.1 GCA_946040795.1 uncultured Lachnospiraceae bacterium | reverse complement strand
CGAATATCGGGAATATAGTAATCACCAAAACGGATATAGTTCATCTCCTGCATCATATGTACCTCCAATAAGATTCAAACATTCTGTTAAAGATAGAAAAAGGCGATACCTGGTTGTGAAAACCAAGTATCGCCAATTTTTCTTGTCGCACTCCTGTACGGCAGCTACCCTATGCCAGTAATGTTCTCATACTGTCTTATTGGAAGCTACGGAACGGCGCCTTTTTTCATGCTGTTTTCAGAACCTCTTACTCGATTCCCTTGAAATCGTAGCCGGCTTCTTCAACCGCATCCTGAATGGCATCGGCCGGTGCGTCACCGACAACGACTGCACATCCGGCCTCATGGCTGACACTCTCAACGGTCAGGCCGATGGCCTCCAGCCCCTTCTTTACATGCGCCTCACAGCGGGGGCACATCATACCTTCGATCTTTACTGTTCTTGTCATGGTATTTTCTCCTTGTTTTTTATTGAATATTTCCAGAGCTTCCAGAGAAGCCTGTTTTTTCTTTTTGCGATCCCGCCCCGTATCATGGACGCGGATCAGATTCAGCCTGAGTGCGTTGGTGACCACACAGAAGCTGGAAAGACTCATGGCTGCAGCGCCGAACATCGGATTCAGGGTGATGCCGAAGGGAATCAGCGCGCCGATGGCAAGCGGAATACAGATGCAGTTATAAAAGAATGCCCAGAACAGGTTTTCGCGGATGTTCCGGATCACGCGGCGGCTTAATCGAATCGCAGCGGAAACGTCCAGGAGATCACTCTTCATGAGGACGACATCGGCGGCATCCACGGCCACATCGGCACCGGCACCGATGGCCACACCCACATTGGCGGATGTCAGTGCCGGGGCGTCATTAATGCCATCGCCCACCATGAGGACTTTATACCCTTCCTTCATGAGTGCCTTTACGACAGCGGCTTTTCCTTCCGGAAGCACACCGGCCACGACCGTATCTGTGCCCGCCTCGCGGCTGATGGCCGCTGCGGTGCGGACATTGTCGCCGGTCAGCATGATGGTGCGAATACCCATGTTTTTCAGTTCCTGCACCGCTTCGCGGCTGGTTTCCTTGATGGTATCGGATACAGCCAGGATGCCGACGGTCCGATTGTCCTCTGCAAAGAACATCGGGGTCTTACCCTCTTCAGAAAGACGGGCCGCCACCTTTTCCAGCTTCTCCGGAATCACCGCGTATTTCCGAATGAAGGCTTCATTGCCGCCCAGAAGCCTCACACCGTTCCGGACTGCAGACAAACCGTTTCCGGGCACCGCCGTGAAGTTTTCTGTTTCATCCGGCTGGATGTTCCGTGCCTTCACATACTCATTGATTGCTGCTGCCAGCGGATGTTCGCTTTTACATTCCAGCGCAGCTGCCGTGCGAAGCAGCGCGTATTCACTGCTTTCACCGGTCGGGATCACATCCGTCACCCGCGGGCGGCCTTCTGTAATGGTGCCGGTCTTATCCAGCACGACGATGTCCGCGCGGCCGGTTTCTTCCAGCGCAGCTGCTGTCTTAAACAGAATACCGTTCCGGGCTGCTTTTCCGTTTCCGACCATGATGGCGACCGGTGTGGCCAGTCCTAACGCACAGGGGCAGCTGATGACCAGCACGGAAATGCCGCGCGCCATGGCATAGCCGATGATGTTTGCGTAATCCACTCCGTTCCGGCTGCCGAGGATGAGCCAGAGAATGAAGGTCACCAGGGCGATCGACATGACGGCCGGTACAAAAACAGCAGCCACGCGGTCCGCGATCTTGGCAATGGGGGCCTTAGTTGCAGATGCGTCGCTGACCATCTGAACGATCTTGGAAAGTGTGGTGTCTTCGCCAACCTGAGTGGCTTTGCAGGTCAAAAAACCGGACTGATTCAGTGTGGCTGAGGATACACGGCTTCCCGGTTCCTTATCCACAGGAAGGCTTTCACCGGTCAGGGCCGCTTCATTGACGGCGCCGTTTCCGCTCAATACAATACCGTCCACAGGGATGATCTCACCCGGACGGACAATGAAAACATCGCCCTCTTCCACTTCTTCCACCGGAACCGTGATTTCCGCTCCGTCCCGTAAAAGAACGGCCGTCTCCGGTGCCAGCTTCATCAGTGCTTTCAGTGCGTCCGTGGTACGTCCCTTGGAATAGGCCTCCAGCGTTTTTCCAACGGTGATCAGGGTTAAAATCATGGCGGATGACTCAAAATAAAGATCATGCATGTAGGTCATGACCGCCGCATGATTTCCGGTTTCCACCGCATGCGCCAGCAGAAACAGAACCACCGTACTGTAAACAAAGGATGCTCCGGAGCCCAGTGCAACCAGCGTATCCATGTTGGGAGCGCGATGGATCAGACCACGAAATCCGCTGATAAAAAATTTCCGGTTGATCATCATGACGAGGATCGTCAGCAGCATTTCATACAGGCCGATGTTGATGTGACTCTCTGCAAGAAACGCCGGTACCGGCCATCCCCACATCATATGGCCCATGGAAACATACATGAGCGGAAGAAGGAGGACAAGCGACGCGATCAGCCGCTTTCTGAGTTTGGGCGTTTCCTTATCCTTCAGACTGTCTGCCGCCTGCTGCATTCGGAGCGCGGCCTGCTGTCTATGGGAGGCTCCGTTTTCCGCGAGGCCTGCACTACCCTTGAGCGACGCGCCGTATCCGGCCTTTTCAACCGCTTCCACGATAGCTTCTGCCGCCGCGGTTCCCTCCACCTGCATGGAATTTGTCAGAAGGCTGACGGCCACCGATGTGACCCCGGGCACCTTCTGTACGGCCTTTTCCACATGACTCTGACATGCGGCACAGGTCATTCCCGTCACTTCATACTGTGTCATATTTCTTCTCCGTTATTTCATCAGCTTCTGCACTGTCCGTACCAGCTCATCCATCTTCTCTTCCCTGCCCTCACGGATATCCTCTGTGACACAGGTCAGCATATGTTCGGAAAGCAGCACGCGGTTAAAACTGTTCAGCGCCGATGTAACTGCAGACACCTGATTAATGATGTCGATGCAGTACGCATCATTTTCCACCATGCCCTTGATGCCGCGGATCTGCCCCTCGATCCGGCTGAGCCGGTTCAGAAGGTCCTTGAACTCCTTGTCCGAACGATGCTTGGTCCGGCAGCAGGGGCACATTTCTTCTGTATCTTTCATTTCTTCCATTGATCATTCCTCTTGTCATCCGGCGTTCTTTTTCGATTGGTCTTTCTTTGCCGTTTTTAGATTTTCACGCAGACATCCCGCTGCGCCGATATACCCCCACGGGGTATATCCGTCAAGCACAATATATACCACACGGGGGTATTTGTCAACTCTCTTTTCACAAAAAAGCGCCCCGCCTTATCGATCCTGTCAATAAAAAGGGGCGCTTTCACCTGTGTCAGTTTACACTTATAAATACTGTGCTCAGCAGCTCTGTCCGTTTCCGCAGCAGCCGGCGGAAAGTTCTTCCATCGGACGGGACTTCAGCCCCACATCCTCCGGGCTGAGCGTGACCGTGCCGTCCTCCAGCACGAAGCACGGGATTCCAATTCCCCCGTTTTCACGCACACTGTCAAAGACGGCTTCTGTATCGCGAAGCTTCAGAAAAGTCTTAAGATCAGCCGTTTTTAAGCCGATATCGATCTTTTCGAAGCGGGGATCTCCCGCAATCTGATCATCCAGATAGGCACAGTCCGGGCAAGCCGGCATTCCATAGATTCGAATCATGTTACAGTTTTCCTTCATATGCTTCGGAAAAAAGCAGTTCCTGCGAATTCAGTTTTTCTTCACCGACCTCCGCATGGCGCTTTTTGTACGCGCCGCTCTTCTTCTGAGTACGGGCCTTCACATTGTCCGCAAGCTGCATGTCAAAGATATGGTGGATCTTTTCGCGAAGTGCCGGCTCTTCAATGGGCGCTGCCACTTCCACACGGCGGAGCGTGTTGCGGGTCATGAAGTCTGCGGATGAGATGTAGATCTTTTCCTCTTCACCCACGCCGAAGATATAAATACGGGCATGCTCCAGGAAACGTCCGACGATGGATACCGTACGGATATTTTCCGTCATATCCGGCACACCGGAACGCAGGCAGTTGATGCCGCGAATCACCATTTCCACACGAACACCGGCCTTGGACGCCTCGATCAGTGCACGAATGATGTCTTTATCCGTAATGGAGTTCAGCTTCAATCCGATGTATGCCGTTTCACCGTTCTTTGCCTTTTCCGTCTCGTTTTCAATCATTTCCAGCACACGGTTCTGCAGGCAGCGCGGTGCCACAAGAAGATGATCAAAGCCTTCCGGAATGGTTTCCTCGCACAGTGCCTTGAAGACCTTCTCCGCATCCCGGCCAATCTCCTGTTTGGCCGTCATGAAGCACAGGTCGGTGTAAAGACGTGCCGTGCTTTCATTATAGTTTCCGGTACCGATCTGTGTGATGTACTGCACTTCATCGCCGTGCTTCCGTGTGATCAGAAGCAGCTTGGAATGAACCTTATAGCGGCCCAATCCGTACAGCACGTTGCAGCCCGCATCCTCTAAAAGATGCGACCAGTGGATATTGTTTTCTTCATCAAAACGGGCCTTCAGTTCCACCAGAACATCGACCCTTTTACCGGCTTCCGATGCCGCTACCAGCGCCGCCACGATCTGGCTGTTCTTAGCCACGCGGTACAGTGTCATACGTATGGATTCGACCTCCGGATCCCGAGCCGCTTCCTCCAGCATGCGGATCATGGCATTCATGCGCTCATACGGATAATACAACAGCATGTCATGTTCAGCAACCTGGTCCAGCATCGGACGGTTTTCATCGATGCAGGGGGACTTCTGCGGCTGACGCTTTTCATAAAAGAGCTCCGTCTGGCCATGCAGATCATTGCGGAACTGGGAGAAGAAGGACAGATTTAACGGAGTCTCCGTCAGGAATGCCTGTGAAGCTTCCAGATTGAGAAGCGCTGAAAGGCGGTTCACCGTTTTCTTGGTCAGCGGTCTGGAGTATTCCAGACGGACCGGAGAAAGACGCTTTCTGGAACGAATCAGCTGCTCCATGAGTTCGCGGTAATCCAGATCCTCATCGTATACGGAATCTGCATCGATATCCGCGTTTCTCGTAATACGGATCACAGCCTTCTCGCCAACGGTATACTGTTTGAAAACGATCGGCAGAAAATGCAGGATCAGTTCCTCGACCAGCATATATTCACCCTTGTGCGCCGGAATCTGAATCAGGCGATTCAGGGATTTCAGGCTGCAGGGGACGATGCCCACACGGTCCTTATCACCCTTTTTCTTCAGAAGACAGAAGGCATACAGATCCTTGTTGTCCATGAATGGGAACGGCGTCTTCTTTCCCACCACGACCGGTGACAGAAGCGGCAGTACTTCATTCTTGAAATAGGCTTCCAGGTACTTGGCCTCATGTTCTTCCAGCGACGCAAAATCCGTCAGATGGATCCCGTACTCATTCAGGCTCTTCATCAGCACGCGATACGCTTCACCGTTTCGGACAGCCAGCTTACGGACCTTCTTGCACACAGCGGCGACCTGCTCACTCGGACGCATAAAAGTCTTATTTTCTCGCGCATTATCATTTAAAACCATCTGATCGTGCAGCGAGCCCACGCGGACCATGAAAAACTCATCCAGATTGGACTGGTAAATGGAAAGGAAATTCAATCTTTCACATAACGGATTGTCCAGGTCTTCCGCTTCCTCCAGAACCCGTTCATTGAATCGAAGCCATGAGAGCTCACGATTCTCAAAGCAGTCCGTGACTTCCTGTTTGGCTTTCTTTTCACTTAACACAACGGTCGATGCCATTTCATTTTCCGCGAAATCCGGCACTTTATCACTCATTTCAGCTTCTCCTTGTTTTATGCCGTTCTTCCGGACAGCAGAAACAGGGACACGTTCTTCGCTGCTTCGCGCAGTCAGCATGTCCCGGAATTTCTGTAAGGCTGTACGGATGTTACTGAATACTTTCATATGCCCAATATACCATCTTTCTTTAAGCTTGTAAAATGTTTTTGAAAAAACTTCAAAAAAGCACTTGCAATTTGTTTGATATCTGTTATAATACATTTGTTGTCGTTGAGACAATATAGCGCTATCGCCAAATGGTAAGGCAACGGACTCTGACTCCGTCATTTTCAAGGTTCGAATCCTTGTAGCGCTGTTTTTTATACCTGAAAATCCCGCATCAACGATATGTATCCCTTTACCGGATCACATAGCAAAGATGCGGGATTTTTGTGTTTTCACTTTTTATTTGAAAGTTTTTCACACATTCATCACAGTTTCCCTGTAAACTCACAGATGTAAAGATCAAACACGGACTGAGTTCCCTGTCAGGTCCGACCCCCGTTTATCTTTACTGACGCCCGTGAAGCGGGCTCCCCTTTTCTTTTGAAGAAGCGGCCGGTATAACCGGCCGCTTTCCTTTATTTATTCAAACAATCGTGCCTTACGCGCAATCATTTCATCGATCTTTTCAATATAAAGCCGAACTTCCTTCACGGTATCGCACCGTTCAATACGTCCGTCCGCAAATACCCGCTTGGTGACCGTCCCGGCACCGCAGGCCACGATGGTCTGGACCTCCTCCATGATCAGAATGTTGTACACGCCTTCCTTTCCCGGACGCGCATAACCCACATTTTCCTGATTGCCGGCCATGTTTTTCTGCCGGTACAGATAATACGGTTCTTCTCCGATCGTCTTCAGATATTCCCGGCACATGTCCATGGTCTCATCGGAATTTTCCATGAGGTATCCCTCATATTCATCCAGATGCATGTTGAGCCGTGCTGCGCGCTTCAACGCCAGGGAATGGATGGTCACATTGTCGGGATCCAGCTCCACCACGCGGCGGATGGTTCCTTCCACATCCTCCTTGGTCTCACCGGGGAGTCCCACGATCAGATCCATGTTGATATTGTCAAATCCGTGCGCCCTCGCCATCCGATAGGTTTCCAGAACTTCATCCACCGTATGCCGGCGTCCGATCAGATTCAGTGTCTTCTGATGCATGGTCTGCGGATTCACGGAAATACGGGTCACCGGATATTTTTTCAGGACCTCCAGTTTCTCTTCCGTCACGGAATCCGGCCGGCCGGCTTCCACGGTCCACTCACGAACCTCGGAAAGATCAAAGCGTGTTACGATCTCATGACAGAGAAAATCCAGCTGCTCCGCAGAAAGCGTGGTAGGGGTGCCGCCGCCAAAATAAACGGAATTGAGCGGCTTTCCCGCAAAATGCTCCTGCACCCAGGTAAGCTCCTTCACTACCGCGTGAAGATAGTCCCATATCATGTTCCTGTATGCACTCAGCGCAAAAGAAGAAAATGAACAGTACAGACAGATGCTGGGACAGAACGGAATGCCCACGTACAGGCTGTAGCCGTTCTCCGCATCGATGGTATTTAAAAGGGCCAGTTCACGCCTGGCGATCTCCGTGGCAAGCGCCGTTTTTCCCGGCGAACAGTACAGCACATCTTCCATGTGCGCACGAATTGCCTCATCGGAAGCCCCTTCCTTCAGCATGGCCATCGGGATCTTGGTAGGACGGATACCGGTCAGTGTTCCCCAGGGAAGCGTCTTTCCGGTACTTCCGGAGAGCAAACGGTATAAAGCCTGTTTTACAGCGGTCTTTGCCGCCGCCCGGTCCTTTTCCGGCGTGATCTTCAATGCGTCCTCCGTGACCTTTCCGTCGTCGGAAAGGGTCATTGTCAGCATCAGGCCGTCTCCACAAGCCTCATACCGCATGCGTAAGAAATCCGGATCCGCCGCTGCCTCATCGGTCTCAAACTTCTGCTTGGGATAAAAAGCCATCAGAAGTCCGCGGATATCATATTCAAAAAGTTCGGAATTCAGTAATAATTTCATATACCTTTCATCAGCCCGCAGAGCGCTGGATGTCCACGACGCCCGGAACGGTGCGAAGTCTTGCCACCAGCCGCTGCAGATCATCCACAGAGGAGACCTCAAAGGACATTTCAATGGTGGCCGTGCCCTGCTTGTTCACACGGGAACTTGCGGTCTGGATATCAACCATGTTCTCCATCATGACACGGGAAAGATCGGCAAACAGGCCGATACGGTTCTTACAGAAGATCTGAATGGAGGTCGCGTACTTGGCGCCTTCTGCTGTCCTGTCGATGTCAGAGCTCCATTCCGCTGAGATCATGCGTTCCTTCTCATACTCCGGAAGCGCCATAATATTGGGGCAATCGGTACGGTGAATGGAGATGCCGCGGCCGCGCGTAACGTAGCCGATGATCTCATCGCCCGGAACCGGGCTGCAGCAATGGGAGAAACGCACAGACAGGTCATGCAGCCCCTTGACCACGATGCCGTTATCCTTCTTGGTCGTCCGCACATGGACCTTACTGTTCTCTTCAATGCTCTTTAAAATATCTTCATCTGTCAGCTTCGCTGCGGTATCCTTCTTATATTCATCCAGCAGCTTGTTGACGACCTGGCCTTCCTTCAGCGCGCCGTGGCCGATGGATGCCAGCAGATTCTCCCAGTCCGGATAACGATATTTCTGCAGTGCCGCATTCATGTAAGCCGGCTTCAGAATATCGTTCAGATTAATGCCCTTCTGGCGGCAGTAGTTCTGAATGGCTTCCTTGCCGCGGACCATATTATCCTCTTTGTTCTGGGCTTTGAACCAGGAATTGATCTTGTTCCGGGCCTGGGAGCTCTTGACGATCTTCAGCCAGTCCATGGACGGACCCTTGGAATTCTGAGACGTCATGATCTCCACGCGGTCACCGTTCTGGATCGTGTATTCGATGGGTACCAGGGAACCGTTGACCTTGGCACCTACCATACGGTTACCGACTGCGGAATGGATCGCATACGCGAAGTCAATGCAGTTGGAACCCGCCGGCAGATTCTTGACCTCGCCGTTCGGAGTGAACGCGTAAACATAACCGGAGAACAGGTCAAAGTCTTCCTTGACCAGGCTCACGAATTCGCGGTTGTCGCTGGTCTGCCAGTCCATGATGGAGCGCAGCCATGCGAGCTTGGCCTCATCCGCGTTCTTACCGGCAGTAACGGAGCCCTGCTCCTTGTATTTCCAGTGCGCGGCGATACCGTATTCCGCTGTACGGTGCATTTCGTAAGTACGGATCTGGATCTCAAAAGGTGTGCCGGAAGCGCTCATGACCGTCGTATGCAGTGACTGATACATGTTGGGCTTGGGCATGGCAATGTAATCCTTGAAACGTCCCGGAAGCGGGGTGTACATTTCATGGACGATACCAAGCGCGGCATAGCAGTCCATGACCGAATCCACCAGAATGCGGATGGCAAAAATATCATAGATCTGTTCCAGCGTTTTCTGCTGCTGGACCATTTTTTTGTAAATGCTGAACAGGTGCTTGACGCGGCCGTTGATCTCCGCTTTGACACCCTCCTTTGCCAGCCGGGAAGCAATCTCCTGCTGCTTGTCCTTGATCAGAAGATCACGCCGGTTCTGTGTGTAGGAAAGCTTTTTGGTCAGATCCGCAAATACATCGGGATGAAGAATGGCCAGTGAACGGTCATCCAGTTCGACTTTGATCTTGGAAATACCGAGACGGGATGCCACCGGAGAGAAGATCTCCATGGTCTCCTTGGCCTTGCGGCGCTGCGTTTCCAATGACCAGTACTGATAAGTACGCATGTTGTGAAGGCGGTCTGCCAGTTTGACCAGGATGACGCGGATATCCTTTGCCATGGCCATGAACATCTTACGCAGATTTTCTGCCTGGACCTCTTCCTTGTCCATGCCCCAGTTGGTCTGCGTGATCTTGGTGACGCCGTCTACAAGAAGCGCGACCTCTCCGCCAAATTCCTGCTCAATGTCCTGATAGGACATGACGGTGTCTTCAATGACATCGTGCAGAAGGCCGGCGATGATAGTTTCCTTATCCAGTTCCAGTTCTGCCAGAATAATGGCAACATTGACCGGATGGATGATATAAGGCTCACCGCTTTTTCGCAGCTGTCCTTCATGCGCCTTTTTCGCGATCTGATAAGCTTTTTCGATCTGGGAAAGATCTCCTGACGGATGATATTTCCGGATCGTTTTCAGAAGCAGCGCGTAAAGTTCTTCTTCAGGTGTATTGTCCGCTGGCTTGATAATGCCGATCTCTGCTTCAAGTGCTTCTTCGATCATCTCTTCCGCAAGCAAATTCGCAGGTCTTTTTTCTGACATTTCCGTCCCCTCTTTTCTGGCAAAAAATAAATAGAATAATCAGTAATTATACTATTTTTCACGGTATCTGGCAATAGGACTTACACACTATTTGCAGCGTTTTTTCCCCTTTATAATCATTCACGGAAGGATAATATGTAAAGGCCGTATCGATCCGATTGTCGATTCCGCTCTCCGCTTTCCGCCGTTCTTCACTGCCGTAATTCCCGTCGACAAAATTCAGGAACTCCTGCGCGCCGTCAAAAATGAGCCCGGTGATCTCTGCCCCGCTGTGATCGGAAAGCGTCATGCGGACCACATTACTGTTTCTTCCGATGACCCGCATCCGCCGGATGGAAAAATGCGGCCGCGCAAAGACCGGCTTGGGATTTCCGGTGCCGAAGGGCTCCAGATGATCCAGATCCTCAATGAGTTCTTTGGTCACAAAGGACAGCGGGAGGCGGGCATCGATCCGGACGATCGGCCGGAGCTCCTCTTCCGAAAGACTGCACTCCGCATTCAGGCGGACACGGAACTCCTCCAGTTTTTCTTCCCGGATGGAAAGACCCGCGGCCATGGCGTGACCGCCAAACCTTTCCGGAAGATCCCGAACGCCCATGAGGCCGTTCAGCATGTGATAGGCAGGGATTGATCGGCCGGAACCCTTCAGGACGTTGCCGGCGTTCGTAAAGACAAAGACCGGATGATTGTATTTTTCCTTCAGACGGCCTGCGATGATGCCGACCACGCTTTCATGCACGTCCTCCAGCCGAACTACCATGATCCGATCCTTTTCCATCTGCAGCTCTTCCACCTGCCGTATGGCCAGATTGACGCCCTGCTCCGTCATGTCCTTCCGCACTTCATTCAAACCGCGGATCTTTTCTGCCAGCACAGCGGCCTTTTCCGGATCTTTTGTCTGCAGAAGATCAAAAGCAAGGCGGACATCGGAAAGACGGCCCACCGCATTGAAGCACGGGCCGATGACATATCCCAGATGATAGGCAGTGATCTTTTCCCGATCCAGTTCACAGGCATCGATCAGGGCGCCCAGCCCCGCCTTTTCCGTATGATGCAGTTTTTCCAGGCCGGCCTTTACCAGAATACGGTTTTCACCCTTCAGTTCAACCACATCGGCCACGGTGGCGATGGCTGCATATTCATACAGCGACTCCTCCTCCGCTTCCGGAACATTAAACCTGCGGTACAGCACCTGGATCAGACGAAACGCCACACCGGCACCGCAAAGCTGCTTAAAGGGATACCCGCAGCCGGGCTGCTTGGGGTCAATGACAGCATCTGCTGACGGCACTGTTTCCTGCACTTCATGATGATCCGTCACCACGACCTGAAATCCCTGCTCTCTCGCATAAGCCACCTCGGCCTTTGCAGCGATACCGTTGTCACAGGTAAGAATAACCCTGCAGCCGGCTGTTTTGGCTTCATCGATAATGCGGCAGTTGATACCGTACCCTTCCCGCACACGATTCGGGGTGAAGAGGATCACCTCACCGCCGATCCTGCGGATTCCTTCATACAGAATCTGACCGGCAAAAATACCGTCATCATCAAAGTCACTGACAACTGCGATCTTACTGCAAAGACGCACTGCCTCTTCCAGAATATCCGCGCCTTTTGCCATGTCCTTCATGAGAAGCGGATCGGACAGGTCCCGCATGGTATCATACAGAAAATGCCTGGCCTCCTCCAGCGTTTCAATGTCCCTGTTCCGAAGCACCCGTGCGGCAACCGGTGAAATATGAAGTTCCCGGCTCCACTCGTCAAAATCCGCTTTCTTTGTGTATTCGATCCAACGTTCCTTCATTCTATGCTCCTCATTTCCGGATTCCGTAATTCAAACTGTCTTTTTTATTCTACAACAAATCCCGCCGAATTTATAGCATTTTTCCCGCCGTTATGTTACGATGACGGTAATATTCCATTTGAGGAGGTTCCAATGAAACTGCTTGAATCCGGTGAAATGTATCTTGAAACCATACTGATCCTGTCCGGTACCAAAGACGGTGTCCATGCCATCGATATTGCCGAATATATGGGCTTTTCCAAGCCCAGTGTCAGCCGCGCCCTGAGTAATCTGAAAGAGGGCGGCTACTGTGTGGTGGATGAGCTGGACCACATCCGGCTGACGGAGACCGGCCGTGCCATTGCTGAAAAGATCTATGAGCGCCATCAACTGCTGACCCAGGTTCTCCTGCATCTGGGGGTAGATGAAGAAAATGCCGCTGCCGATGCCTGCAAGATCGAACATGATATAAGCGACGCGACCTTTGATGCCATCAAACGGCACATTCAGGGAATTTAAGGTTATTATGAAAAAGTTTATTGGTTTTGAAAAAGGAATGGGTATAGGCGGCTGGCTTACAAATTATAAACGTTTCAACTGCCTGCCTATGGACAGAAGGCTTGTGCTTACAATCGGTGATTTTGAGCATTTCAGGGGATATATAACCGAAAAAGACGTACGCTATATAAGCGAGCTCGGAATGGACCATATACGCCTCGGCTTTGACCAGATCGTTTTAGAGGAAAAGCCGGGAGTATACCGCGGGGAAATACTTGATATTATAGAGCGGTTTATCGGCTGGTGTGAAAAATACGGGCTTAATACAGTTTTGAATTTGCACAAGGCAATCGGTAATTATTGCGATATTGAAGAAAAAGTTCAGCTTTTGGACGACGACGGCTTACAGGAAAGGTTTATTATTCTTTGGGAAAAGCTTGAGGATAGGTTTTCGGGCAAGCCCGGCGTTGCGTTTGAGTTGCTTAACGAGGTACGTGATGTTGATCCCCAAAAATGGAATACCCTCGCCGAAAAGACCGTAAACGCCATAAGACGCAAAAATCCCGAAAGAAAAATTATAATCGGCAGCACCTGCTGGAACTCTGTGGGTACTTTGGATAAGCTTAAAATATTTGAAGATGAAAACGTTATATATACATTCCATACATACGACCCGTTTTCTTTTACTCATCAGCGCGGAGTTTTGCAGGCTAATACGCTCTATTATAACCGCGAAATGCCCTACCCAGGCGATATAGAGTATTACCGCGATTTTGAAAGGGTTGTAAACGGAAATGAAAACGCGTTTTCAAAATATACCGTTATGGATTACCGCTATATTGCCGACAGTTTAGCCCCCGCGGCGGAGTTTATAAAGCGCAATCCCGATAAAATTCTTTGGTGCGGCGAGTTCGGCACAATAAGGCATTGCCGTATAGACTGGCGCGAAAACTGGATACGCGATGTAATAAAATTCTTAAAAGAAAACGAAATTCCGTACTGTGTATGGAATTACCTAAGCACCCCGAACGACGGCAACCGTTTCAGCCTTGTTGATGATGATACAAGAAAGATTTTAAGCGAAGGCCTTGCCGAAATTATAAGGGGCAATGTATAACGAATGGTTTCACGACGCTTTTAATTACCGCCTCGGTTTCCTGCTCAACGGTGAGAGCGGTTTATTCAAAAAGACTCGGTATAGCGGCGGGCGGACTACACCGAATAGCAACATTCAGCTTTGATGACGGATCTGAAAATGACGCAAGGCTTGTTGAACGGTTTGATAAGTATAACCTTAAAGCTACATTTCATTTAAACGGAGGCATTTATGAAAAAACTGATTACCTCGGGAAGCTTTGAACAAGGCGGCTGGACCTTTGACACGGACTTCATTCCCGTGATGGGCATGCCCTATCTCATGGCACACGGCATCGGAAGACCGGTGGCGGATGCTTCCGCATCCTTCACGCTTTCCGAAGGCACTTATCATATGTATGTCTATACCTTCAACTGGGTCGCGCCCTGGAAAAAGGAATATGCGCCCGGTCTGTTCGAGATCGCCATCGACGGTACAAATGCCGGTACCTACGGTAATGCGCCGGAAAGCTGGGGCTTTGTACAGGGTGCGGACATTACCCTCTACGGCAGCATACACACCGTGACTCTGCATGATCTCACGGGCTTTGACGGACGCATCGGCTGCATTCTTTTAACGGATGAGGACGATGTGACACTCCCCTCCGCTTCAGGCTATTTCGATTTTTTTCAGGAACTTACCGGCAATCCTTCCGCACGCCGTCTGGATGCGGACTTTGTCGTGGCCGGCGGCGGCTTTTCCGGTATGTGTGCCGCAGTCATGGCTGCGCGCCGCGGAACAAAAACGATTCTGATCCAGGACCGTCCGGTGGTGGGCGGCAACAACTCTTCAGAAGCCCGTGTATGGCTGGGCGGCAGCCGCAACGCAGAGCCCATGCCGGGCGTGGGCAACATCGTCGGTGAATTCGAACAGGAAAAAGTCGGCCATTACGGTCCGGAAAACTGCGGCGCCATCTATGAAGACGAGCGCAAGGAAGCCGTGATCCGTGAAGCCGGTGTGGAACTTCTGTTAAACTGCACCGTTAAAGATGTGATCATGAAGAACGGTGCCATTGATTCACTGGTGGTCTGGAATACCCGGACCGATGAGGTCTTTACCGTGAAGGCTCCGGTCTACGCAGACTGCACCGGCGACGGTACGCTGGGCTTCATGGCCGGCGCGGATTTTGAAGTGACCACAAACGGCCACATGGGAAAATCCAATGTTTGGTACGTGCAGGACACCGGCGTGCACACGGATTTTCCGGAGTGCCCCTGGGCCATTGATCTGAAAGGCATCGACATTCCCGGCCGTGAAGGCGTTCCGGACATTTACGGCGGCCTTCGCGAAAAAAGCCTGGGCGGCTGGTTCTGGGAAGGCGGCATGGAGCAGGATCCCATAAAGATGGGCGAATACGCCCGCGATCTGAATCTGCGTGCCATGTACGGTGCCTGGGACGCGCTGAAGAACCACGACCATGATTATGATACCTGGGAGATCGGCGAATCCATGGTCATCGGCGGCATGCGTGAATCCCGCCGTCTGTTCGGCGATGTGCTTCTCACGAAATCCGAGGTCTATCAGGGTATTCAGTACCCGGACGGCTGCGTCCCTTCCTTCTGGAATTTTGACGTTCATTATCCGGATCCGCGCTTCTACCGCGCGTTCCACGAGGGCGATGCCTTCCTGACCCACGACTATCACGAGCGGTTCAACAAGCCCTTCTGGGTCCCCTACCGCTGCCTCTACTCCCGCAACATCCCGAATCTGTTCATGGCCGGGCGCAATGTATCCGTTTCCCATGACGCGCTCGGAACGGTCCGCGTCATGCGTACCTGCGGCATGATGGGCGAAGTTGTCGGTCTGGCAGCATCCATCTGCACCAAATACCACACCCGTCCGCGTTCGGTTTACGCGGTCCATCTTGATGAATTCATGGACGAACTGAAAAAGATTCCCTATAACGGAATCCCCCGTCCCATTCATAACAGCGGCTTATAAGGAGGCATCATGAGCGGTTACATCACAGAGCCGGAGCGGACACGATGATCGTGGAGCGATATGGCTTCCGCGCTGTCCGTCCGGGAAGACAAAGCCTCCCGTGACGTGGACATCCGCGCGCTCCAGAAGGAGCTCATGCGTCAGGGATTAAGAGTTTTGTAATCCGCGACAATGTCGGCCCGGGAAGGACTGCTGATAAAATAATAATCAATTTCCTCACCCTCCATGTAAATGCAGGGGCCGTACATCGGGATCGCGCAGCAGCTTGCCGTTTTTTCGCAGGCCACCGCGATCCCGTAGTTTTTATCGGAGACGACCATCGGCATCTGAAGCTGTTTACCGCCATAGGAAATATACATGGCGCGTCCCGTGAGCGGCTCAAATGCTTCCGTTGCCAGTCCCTTTGCAAAAAGCTTTTCCTTTTTTTCCCAGTCAAAATACATCCACTGATTTGTTCCGTCGCACTGTCTCGCGGCAGTCTTTTTTTCGGAAAGGAGTACCTTGTTTCCGGCGTCTGTGAATGTGATATGTCCGCTCATTTTATCGATGTAGATATTCAGTTTCTTAGTGGATAAAAGCACCTGCTCACGGCTCTCCCGCACCTTAACGGCCGGTTTTTCCTCCGGACGGAAATCAAAGCGATTGCCGATGATTCCCTTTTCATGACCTTTTCGGAACTGAACATGGATCATGTTGTCCGCGACCGGCGTCAGACGGAGCAGACCGTAACTGCTGTTCACATCCAGGGACAGCGCAGTGCGTTTGATCCACTGCACCCGGAGGTCGATGGTCCCGTGTCCCCTTGGCCGCATTTTTCCGGGATCCACGATGGTACCGAAAGTATAATTACTGGAGTTGATGGGAAGGTCGGTGCGCTTCTGCTTCGTCTTTTCAGCAGGCTTTTCCTGTTCCTTCTTCATCGCATCCTTCATGATGCGCTCTTCTGTGAAAAATTCACGAATCGTCATACCGTCATGATCCGTATAGACCTTTTCCGGTTCCAGCGCTTTCTGTTCCCGCCATGCCTCACGGCGAAGAAGCTCCGGATCCTCCTCCACCTCACGCCGATATTTTCGGGCTTCCTCCGGGTCGGCCTTTTCCGCAATCAAGCGGCATGGATTTCCGGTATACAGGATCTTCAATTCATGCAGCGCACGGGTCGCGGCAACATACAGAAGCTTGACATTGCCATCGACCGAAGGATATCTTTCTTCCGTAGGATCAAAGATCACGACCGCGTCAAATTCCAGGCCCTTTGTCAGATCAATGGGCAGCACCATGACACCGCTTCCGAATTCCGCGGTATCCTCTGTGCCGTTACGAACCTCGGTATATTCCGCAAGTGCCCGACTGACTTCTTCTGCTTCCGCTGCGTCCTTACAGATGACCGCAATCGTATCCAGGCCCTTCTCATGAAATGTGCGAATGCAGCTTGCGGTCTCTTTCAGCAGTTCTTCGCGGTCTGCTAAAGCCCGGATCTCCACCGGCTCGCCATGACGGACAATGGGCTCGATGGGATAGACCGGAAAATGTCCGTGCTCCAGGATCCCCACTGCGGTCTTCGCGATTTCAATGGTATTACGATAGCTTTTTCGAAGCACGCTGAAGCTGTCATACTGTTCGGTCAGCATCAGTTCCCGGAGTTCTTCCCAGTCATTGAGGCCAAATCCCGGATGAATGTTCTGTGAAACATCGCCCATGATCGTATAAGTACAGGAGCGCAGACAGTATTTCAACACACGGTATGCCATCATACCAAAGTCCTGCGCCTCATCAATGACGACGTGACTGGCTTCGCGAATACCATCCGTTTCCTTAATGCGCCGATAGATGAATGCCAATGCCGCAAGATCGTAAAGGTCATAGGTTCCGCGCTCATACCGCGCGTTCCGGCCCTGTGCCCGCTGTTCAAACAGGAAATCTTCATAAAGACCGTAAATCGATTCCTTCAGTTCTCCACGGCCAAAATAGGTCTTGCAAAGCTTAATGAGTTCTTTTTTTTGCTCCTCGGAATAGATCACGTTCTTGTCGCCAATCTCATTCTCCAGCTTCCCCATCAGCATATCGTTTAAAAGAAGGATCTTTTCCTCCATGGAAAGGCGAATGCGTTCACGGAGCACTTCTTCCACATCCTGTTTGGAGAGAAGCAGAACACCGCCGTTTTTCACGTAAACATTGCGAACAGGGATCTGAGATCTCTCATAACGATCACACCAGTCGGAAAGCGCTTCAAACCAGGATGACTGTCCCTTGACCGTGACATCGGGATCATTTGTCAGCGGGCGGATCTTTCCGGGATGCACATTCCAGTCCTCGTATAAGAGGTTGGTGAAAAGCTGCTCCATTGTCATCTGCACCACTCCGTTCACATCCAGATCCGGCAGAACGCCGGTGATGTAATTCAACAGGATCCGGTTGCTTCCGACAATATAAAAGTCCTGAGGCCGGAACAGCTGCGGATAATTATACAAAATGTAGGAGATTCGATGCATGGCGACCGTGGTCTTACCGGATCCCGCCGCGCCCTGAACAATCAGGTTGTGTCTGGGATTCCTGCGGATGATCCGATTCTGCTCCGTCTGAATGGTCGCGATGATCTCATTCAGTACCTTTTTCTTACTGCGTCCAAGGTACTTATTCAGAAGATCATCATTGGCCACGACTTCCACATCATAATAATCCAGTAGTTTTCCGTCCGCGATCTCATAACTTCTCTTCCGTTTGAGATCTACCTCCCGGATGCCCTCGGACTTTACTGAATAGGACACTTTCCCCAGATGATTCTCATAATAAACAGAGGCGATGGGACTCCGCCAGTCAATGACTACAGGACGTGCTTCTTCTCCCATGATGCCGCTCTTTCCGATATAATACGTTTCATCATACGAAAGCCGCGGATCCCGAATGTCGATCCGACCAAAATACGGCTTGGCGGCAATCTTTGATTCCGTCGCCAGCTGCTGTCGGTCCTGTTCGATGAGAAGCTTCAGATTTCGCAGCATGCCGAGTTTCTGCCGATCCTCCGCATCAAATTCCTCATCGATCTCCCGATACTCGATCAGCCGCCGCTCGATGCTCTTTTTCAGTTCCTCTACCAGACGCGCCTTGGCCCCCTGTATCCACGCAAACTGCCGTTCTTCATCCTCACGAGTCAAACCAACGGTATACTTTTTAATTCTTTGATCTGTCATTCTCTGATACCTCCGTTTCTCCAAAGGGTGCCAAAGCCGGGTCTGTCAAACAGGCCCGGCCGTTCGTATTTTGTTCAATATTCCACTTTACTGAAAGGGCAGTGGACTCACACTTTATTCCAGTTCAAATGCGCCTGTGTACAGCTGGTAATACTTGCCTTTTTCAGCAATCAGCTGCTCATGTGTTCCGCGCTCGATAATGGTTCCGTGCTCCAGCACCATGATGACATCGGAGTTCTGGACCGTTGACAGACGATGGGCAATAATAAAAACCGTACGTCCTTTCATCAGAGAGTCCATGCCGCGCTGAACAATGGCTTCCGTTCGCGTATCGATGGAGGAGGTTGCCTCATCCAGAATCATGACCGGCGGGTCTGCAATCGCCGCGCGGGCAATGGAGATCAGCTGACGCTGTCCCTGTGAAAGCTGGGATCCGCTGCCGTCCACCATCGTGTCATACCCCTGCGGAAGACGCGAAATGAAATCGTGTGCATTGGCAAGCTTTGCTGCCGCATACACTTCCTCGTCGGTAGCATCCAGCTTGCCGTAGCGGATATTTTCCATAATGGTTCCCGTAAACAGATTGACATCCTGAAGAACAATTCCAAGCGAGCGGCGAAGATCATTCTTCTTCATGCTGCGGACCGGAATGCCGTCATAAATGATCTCACCGTTCTGAATGTCATAGAAGCGATTGATCAGGTTGGTAATCGTGGTCTTTCCTGCACCGGTAGAACCTACAAACGCGACCTTCTGTCCGGGTTCCGCATACAATGTAATGTCATGCAGGACTTCCTTTTCCGGTACATAGCCAAAATCCACATGGCTGAGACGGACATCGCCCTGCAGCTTCACGTAATGGAAACCGCCTTTTTCATCCGGAACTTTCCACGCCCACTCTTCCGTGCGTTCCCTGGTTTCCGTAATATTTCCGTTTGCGTCTTCTTTGGCATTGACCAGTGTGACAGTACCTTCATCCTCTTCCGGAGCAGCATCCATCAGGTCAAAAATACGCTTTGCACCGGCCATGGCCATGACGATGGCATTCATCTGCTGTCCGATATTGCTGACCGTGTTCGTGAAGGAGCGGGACAGCTGCAGGAAAGCCACAACACCGCCGAGCGTCAGCGGTGAAAATCCGTGAATCGTCAGATTGGGAAGACTGAATGAGACCATGGACGCGCCGATGACCGCCAGCATAACATACTGAAGATGACCCATATTATTCATGATCGGGCCCATCAGGGACGCAAACGCGTTGGCATTTCTTCCGGCTGTGTAAAGCGCTTCATTTTCCTCGTCAAAGCTGCGGATGGTCTTTTCTTCGTGGTTAAAAACCTTGATGACACGCTGACCGTTGATACTCTCTTCGATGAAACCATTCAGAGAACCGATGCGTTCCTGCTGCTTGATGAAAAAAATGCCGGATTTGGAAGCAACGGCCATTGTGATCCGCATCAGAAGGAACACAAACAGGATGACAAACAGCGTCAGCCATACCGAACAGCGTACAAGCGCATAGAAGGTTGCAACGATCGTGATAAACGCGCTGATGGACTGCGGAATGGTCTGTGAGACCAGCTGACGCAGCGTCTCGGTATCGTTCGTGTAATGCGACATGATGTTGCCGTGCGTGTTGGTATCAAAATAACGGATAGGCAATGTCTGCATGTGCGCGAACAGATCGTTTCGTACATCACGCTGGATGCCCTGCGTCATGACAACAAAGATCCGGTTATTGATAAAGTTTGCGACAACAGCGGTCAGGAAGATCGCTGCCAGCTTCAGAAGATAGCGAAGAAGGCCCGGCCCGTCCACCGCTCCGGCAGCAGCCATGGGAGAGATATAATCATCCACAAGGGTTCCGAGGGCCGATGCCGCCACGACACCGACGATTGCATTGATAACGATGCACACAAACGCAAACGCACAGCGCCATTTATAGTGCAGCATATACTTCAGGGCGCGGCCGAGTACTTTAAAATCGATCTTGTTTTTCGGAGCCTTCCGATTCTTCTTATCACTCATTCCCGGCACCTCCCTTCTGCTGTGATTCATACACTTCGCGATAGATCGCGTTGTTCTTTATCAGTTCTTCATGCGTACCCGCGGCATTGATGCGTCCGTTGTCCATGACAACGATCATGTCCGCATCCTGCACGGAGCTGATTCGCTGTGCAATGATGAGTTTTGTAATGTCCGGAATCTCTTCGCGGAATGCCCTGCGAATGGAAGCATCCGTTGCGGTATCCACAGCAGAGGTGGAATCATCCAGAATCAGGATCCGGGGATTTTTAAGAAGCGCGCGGGCGATGCAGAGACGCTGACGCTGACCGCCGGATACATTGGTACCCCCCTGTTCAATATGTGTATCGTAGCCCTCCGGAAACTCGCGGATGAAATCATCGGCGGCCGCAAGTTTGCAGGCATGGATGATTTCCTCATCGGAAGCATTTTCATTGCCCCAGCGCATATTGTCCTTGATGCTGCCGGAGAACAGCAGGTTCTTCTGAAGCACCATGGAAACCGCTTCACGCAGCGCAAAAAGATCATATTGTGAAACATCGACGCCGCCAACCAGCACCTGACCGGCCGTAGCCTCATAAAGGCGCGGGATCATCTGCACAAGCGTGGATTTGGATGAACCCGTTCCGCCGATGATACCCACCGTCGCACCGGAGGGGATCTTCAGGCTGACATTCGCCAGACAGAGACGTTCACGATCTCCCGCATAACTGAAATCCACATTTCTGAATTCAATGGAACCGTCCTTCACTTCCGTGACCGGCCGCTCCGGGTCCGTAATCGTTGCCTTTTCATCCAGAATCTCTGTAATACGCCGCATGCTCTCACGTGAAATGATCATCATGACAAAAATCATGGACAGGCCCATACAGCTGAACAGGATCTGCATGGAATAAGTCAGGATCGAATTCAGAAGACCTGTAGTAAATACCGTACCCATAAAGGAAACCGTGACGGCTTCACCATTGACGATGAAGTGCGCGCCGACCCAGGCAATCAGCAGCATCCCCGTATACATGCATGCCATCATGATCGGATTATTCCACGCCAGAATTTTTTCTGCAATGCTGAAGTTATCGAAGATCTCACCGGATGTCTTTTCAAATTTGTCGATCTCGTGCTCCTCACGAACAAAACTCTTCACCACCCGGATACCATGCAGGTTTTCCTGTACGATATTGTTCAGACGGTCAAAGATCTTGAATGCCCGTTCAAAGACCGGGAAGACCTTCCATGCAATGAGCATCAGGGCGGCCGTCAGAACCGGAACAATGGCAAGCATGATGAGTGCCAGCTTCCAGTTGATGAAAAATGTCATCAGCGCAGAGAAGATCATCGTCATCGGCGTACGGATGGCCATGCGGATGGCCATGGTAAACGTGTTCTGCACATTGGAAACATCGGTCGTGAGTCGGGTGATGATGGAAGCCGTGGAGAAACGGTCGATGTTGCTGAAAGAAAACGTCTGTACGTTGCGGAACATGTCGGAACGCAGGTTCTTGGCAAACCCCGTGCCGGCTTTGGCACCGATCAGTGAGCCGAGCACGCCAAACAGGAACGAGCCCAGCGCGAACAGGATCAGAAGGAGACCGGTTTTAATGATATAGGACAGATTTCCTTCCCCGAAACCGATGTCGATCAGATCCGCCATCTTAAACGGAATCAATGTCTCCATTACAACTTCACCGGTCATGACCAGCATGGTCAGGATCGCCGCTGTTTTATATTCCCTGAGGGAATGAAGCAGTTTTTTAATCATGTTTCAGTTTATCCTCCTTCATTCGGATTCCGTCCGAAATCTTCTCCAGAAGACGGATCAGCGTATCCTTCTCCTCTTCCGTCAGATTGCAGCCGTATACCTCATGATCACATTCGTTGAATGCCTCAAGCAGCGTACGGTTGATCTCATTTCCCCGTTCCGTCAGTACGATCTTCTTCAGCCGCGCATCGCTTTCCACACTTTCTCTTTTTACAATTCCCTTCTTTTCCAGGTTTGTAAGGATCATGGAAATCGTGGATTTGTTCATCTCCTCGTGCTGTTCAATCTCCTTCTGATAAATATCATGGTCCTTGTTTCGATCGATATAGCTCAGGATACGGCCGTATGCAATCGTGTCATGATCAATGCCGGACATAGTCTGTGTATGAATGACCAGCCTGCGCCACCTGTAGAAGTTTGATGCAATCAGCCGGCCAATCTGTGATTCCTTGTTCATATCTCCTCCTGTTTATGATTCAACTCCGTATTCATAAACAGATAATAAAGCTGTTTACGTACTTTTGTAATGAATCTGTGGATGGATAGTTTACATTTAAACTATCCATCCGGCATTTTACAGTATCAAGTCGATGTTGTCAATGTTCAAACTCAAACTGTTTTATATTCAACTGTTTTAAATTTAACTGTTCGACTTTCAACTTTTTTCATTAAATTGCTTGAGTTTCAATTTTTTCATTAAATTGTGTGACTTTCACCTGATTTATGTCGGATTCCTTTATGCCTGCCCATTATATATTCAACAGTTTTATGTTTATATTGCGCGAAGACATCAGCCTTCTTCTATCTTTTGAAGCTTTTTCAAGCTTTTGAAACTGCAGTTTTGAAGATTGACCTATTCGGGCTTTTCAGCTATAATGTCCGTCAAAGCCGGAAGACAAATCAAATGGCTTATTATTTGTGAAAAGTTTTATGGAGGAACATATGATTTCGATCCGATATGCAGCTATTGAAGACAAAGAATTCTGGTTTAGCCTTGACGCCCATCTGGCGGAAAGCGAATTTGTCAAAAAAGTCCGGGATCAACAGGGATATGTTTTATTGGATGACGGAATTCCGAGAGGCTTGTTAAGATACAATCTGTTTTGGGATAACACCCCATTCTGTACAATGCTTTTTGTAGAGTGGTCTTCGCAAAGGAAAGGCTATGGAAGAAGGCTTATGGAGTTTTGGGAACGTGACATGAAATCTCAAGGCTATGGTATGGCTATGACCTCCACGCAGGTGGATGAAGATGCACAGCATTTTTACAGAAAACTCGGCTATAAAGACTGCGGAGGTTTCACTGTAGATATTCCGGGCTACGAACAGCCCATGGAGCTGTTCATGAGTAAAGCTTTGTGACAGGGTTTCCGGAACGTATGACTGTAATCAAAAAGGAGACGATACCATATGGTCTTCCCATAAAGCCCGGCTTTTGGGATTTCCGCACCGATCGTCTCCTGATTTCTATGGTTGAAGGCTCATGTCCAATTACAGTTTCGTTACGGTTCCGAGGAAAACCGGCAGTTTGGTCCTGTCATCCACAATGGCATACATAAACGGCCGATTCAGATATACCTGCGGCTTGGGCCTGGGCAGTGACATCAACTTCAGCATAACAGCCGTTACTGCACCGGCTTTGGTTCCGCGCTCATCCATTTCCAGATATGTCTTGTGAATCACATCACCAATATTCATGGGCCGGCTGCTGATATGACTGAAATCCGCCTCACGGGTAAAGGCCTTTTCCATTCCCATCGCCTGCAGCACATCATTCAGCTTTTTTGCATATTCAATTTTGAATTTGGGGATCATACAATCGCAGGGTTCATCCTGAGCCATTGCAAGCGTCGTAAAAAGGCGCTTTCCGTCCATTTTGGCCACCAGCCCGTTAAGATCTCCGTCTTTTGGAAGAAGCGCCGCAAAGCTGTAATTCAGCCCGCTGTACGGCTTCATAAAACCGATGCAATCCTCATTCTCAATGTACCGCTTTTCCTCGCAGAACATGCCTTTCACATTGGCAGAAGAGTTATCCACATTGGTAAATTCCACCTCTGACACTTCATCTTCATGATAGATTCGTTCCCATTCGGCTTCAAACGCCAGCGCATTAATAACATACATCAAGGCTTCCGGGGAAACACTGTCAATGATACTGTCGATCATCCCATTCGTATGTTCAGCAACCCAGGTATTGATCCGCTTTACTGCTTCAGCATCAAAGGGAAGCATTACCGTTTCCGCGTCAAATTCATTTTTCAGCTGGTCCGTAAATCTGCGCAGGATCTGAGCCTCTTCCGGGAACCACAAAGAATCCGCAAAATGGAGGCAGCACGTTTCCGATACCGGCAGCGTCTTTACGTACTCCGCAAGACACTTGCAGTGTTCCGTAAGCGATCCGCCTCCGGCAAGCACATTTTTCATTTCCTTTCGGGTTTCTCTCATGGAGCCAACGGCTGTCATAGAAAGTGCAAGCATCACAGATAGCGGAGAAATCAGTACATTTTCATCTTCTGTATATGCCTTTTTTAACAGTTGCGCTGAAAACTCAGCATGATTCAAAATAAACTCTGCGTTCATGTGTTTCCTTTCTGATAATGATAATTGCTTGTCATTATGATACACATGTATTATATATCATCCCCGGCTAAAAAGAAAGCCTTCGCATCACATGGCCGACTGAAAGAAAGCCTTCGCATCACCCCCGATTGAAAAGAAAGCCTTCGTTCCGAAAGAAGCCGAATCCATGAAAAGTCGCAGGGTATGAAGCCCTCATTCAGCAAAAAATCCTCCCTTTGAGATCGTTTTCAAGAGTTTTCCACAATGAAAAACACACCGAATCCGTCTGTAAGGGAGGATCATGTATGAGTAAATATGCCGTAAAAGTACAAAAAAAAGAGCTGTTCGCTCTTCATTTGAACCTTTTCTCAATTACCGAGTGGACCTTCAGGGACTCGAACCCGGGACCGACCGGTTATGAGCCGGCTGCTCTAACCAACTGAGCTAAAGGTCCGAACCTGTAAACAGGTAAATGACGCCATCGGGAATCGAACCCGAGTTACCGCCGTGAAAGGGCGATGTCTTGACCGCTTGACCATGGCGCCTTAAGCTCCCCGAGTAGGGCTCGAACCTACAACCCTCCGGTTAACAGCCGGATGCTCTACCATTGAGCTATCGAGGAATATAGGCAAAAAAAGAGAACCATGTTCTCTTCTTCACACTATTTAATGTACCCTGAAAACTGCATACAAATCTTTCAAATCTTTTCTTAACACCTTTTTCCTA
>CAMGCK010000033.1 GCA_946040795.1 uncultured Lachnospiraceae bacterium | reverse complement strand
AAAACAACTCTCGGTATGACTAAAATAAAATCTATAAAAACGGAGGTCTCTATCAATGAATAAGCCATCGTTCAAAATAACGGCAATTATCTTATGCGCCGTTTTATGCCTTTCGAGTGTCGTTACGGTGTTTGCCCTGACAAACGATAAAATCGAAGATCAAGAAAAAGATGCGGTCACAGCAACAACCACCGCCAATACAGATATAGACTCAACGAAAGATGAAACTGTGTATGTTTTGGCCGGAGCCGACGGCTCTGTTCAGAAAATTATTGTAAGCGACTGGATAAAAAATGCTTTAGGCGCTGCTTCCATTACCGATTCCACCGGGCTTTCCGATATTGAAAACGTAAACGGCAATGAGTCCTACACAATCAGCGGAAACGCCAAGGTTTGGGATGCACAAGGCAACGATATTTACTATCAGGGTAACATTGAAAAAGAGTTGCCTGTAGGACTAACGGTCTCCTATAAGCTTAACGGCAATAAGGTTTCCGCCGACGAAATTGCGGGTAAGACCGGCAAAGTAAGCATTCGCTTTGATTACGATAACAGGCAGTACGAAACCGTAAAAATCGACGGAAAAGAAGAAAAGATTTACGTTCCTTTTGCGATGCTCACGGGTATGCTTCTCGATAACGAGCATTTCCGCAATGTTGAAGTAACAAACGGTAAGATTATCAACGACGGCGATCGCACGGCAGTCGTGGGAATTGCACTTCCCGGATTGCAGAAAAACCTCGGCATCAGCAAAGACAAACTTAACATTCCCGATTATGTGGAAATCACGGCGGACGCTTCCGACTTCAGTTTTGGAATGACCGTTACGATTGCCACCAATGAACTCTTCAATAACCTTGATACATCAAAGCTTGATTCTGTCGACGACCTGACAGGTTCCATAGGTGACTTATCTAACGGAATGAAGCAGTTGCTTGACGGATCGTCAGCACTCTATGGTGGACTTACTACACTGCTTGACAAATCGAAAGAGCTTGTATCCGGGATAAACCAGCTTGATGACGGTGCGAAAGCTTTGAAAAACGGTGCTGTTTCCGTTGATGACGGTGCAGGACAGTTGAAGGCAGGCGCTGCAGAACTAGTTAACGGTCTTAATACTTTGAAAGGTAACAATGACACGCTCAACGGCGGAGCCAAGCAAGTTTTTGAAACCTTGCTTTCTACCGCAGAAATGCAGATCAGAGCCGCCGGTATTTCGGTGCCCGCTCTTACCATTGATAATTATGCTCAAGTGTTGACCGGTGTGATCAATTCTCTTGACGAAACCTCTGTATATAACCAGGCACTCGCACAGGTTACTGCTGCTGTTGAGGGAAACAGACCGCTTATCATCCAAAAGGTTACTGCCGCAGTGAAAGAACAGGTTGAGACGCAGGTTGTTGCAGCTGTGCAGGAGCAGGTATCGGCAGGTATTGTTTCTGTGGTACGTGGGCAGGTAGCTGATCAAGTCATTTCCGCAGCCACCGGAATGAACAAATCCGATTATGAAGCTGCCGTTTCTGCTGGGTTGATACCCGAAGAAACACAAAACGCGGTTTCCGCTGCAATTGATGCGCAGATGCAGAGCGACGATGTTAAAGCGTTGATTGAGGCAAATATCACCGCCAAAATGGCAAGCGACGAAATAAAATCAACAATTAAAGCGAACATAGATGCACAGATGCAAACCGATACTGTACAAAAAACGATTTCGGATAATGTAGAATTGCAGGTGAAACAGGCAATCTCTGAAAATATGGCATCTGATGAGGTGCAATCAAAACTTGCTGCCGCTTCCGAAGGTGCAAAGTCAATAATTTCGCTGAAAACCTCACTTGATAGCTATAACGTATTCTATCTCGGCCTTTTGACCTACACCGGAGGTGTTGCTTCCGCTGCTGACGGTGCCGAAAAGCTTGTTTCTGGCGCGTCTGATTTGAAAGACGGAACAGCACAACTCAAAGACGGAGCTTCTGCACTTTATGACGGTATTCTCCAGTTGAAGAACGGAACACCTGCTCTTGTAGATGGCGTAACTCAACTGAAAGACGGTGCTATGCAGTTAAACGACGGGCTTAAGAAACTCAACGAAGAAGGTATTCAAAAGATTATCGATCTTGTGGACGGCGATCTGAATGGCATTGTTGCTCGCTTGAAGGCAACGATTGATGTATCAAAGAATTACCGCAATTTTGCCGGTATCAGCGATGATATGGACGGACAGGTCAAATTCATCTATCGCACCGATGAAATAAAGTCCAAGTAAGCAACACGGCGGCAGGGATTTCTCCCCGCCGCCGTGCATCTATTATGCGTAGATCAGATTGTTATTGACGATTTCCGTTGCCGTTTCCCTTACTGCGTTCATTCGCTGCACCCAGTCCATTTGATTGTTTGCTTTAATCGTTTCTGTAATGCCGTCCTCTTTCATAGTCTTTCGACCTCCTTGTTTGTTTTCCCCTTTATTGTAGGGGATACAAGCCGATAAATCGAACGTGCGGATTTATTAAAGCAAAAGAGATACCGAGAAAAGCATTTCTGCTAATCTCGGTATCTCTTTGCCTCGCCCATGCCCATGCTCTTGAACTACTGTCCTTAAGAACAACGGGCATTGGCCGATGGCTTTTTGTTTACTGCAGATCTGTAAATGACACAGTCTGAAGTGATTTACGGATTTTATTATTACTCACCAAGATCTGCTTTGTGCTTTGCCAGAAGCTTGTTGATACGATCGGTGGGAGTCAGGAGATCATGCAGCGTGTTGTTATGGTTCAGGTTATCGATCAGGAGTGCGATGTACTTGCTGAGATCAACGCTGACATAATAGTCACGTGCGAACAGCTCCGGACGCTGATAGCTTAAGTTAGTGGTCAGAACCTTGTAGATCAGGCCCTCTTCAACAGCCTTATCGAACTTGGCCATACCGTTGGTGAAAAGGCCAAAGGTAGCAACCGTGTAAACACGATTTGCATGACGGCGCTTCAGTTCCTTGGCAACATCGATCATGGAATCGCCGGAAGAGATCATGTCATCGAGAACGACGACATCCTTGCCTTCCAGGTCGCGGCCCAGATACTCGTGAGCGATGATGGGATTCTTACCGTTGACAATACGGGTATAGTCACGGCGCTTATAGAACATACCGACATCAATGCCAAGATAGTTTGCAAACGTAACAGCACGGCCCATGGCACCTTCATCCGGGCTGATGACCATCAGGTGATCACTGTCTAAATGAATGTCCGGAGTGGACTTAATGAGAGCCTTGATGAACTGATAAATGCAGCTGACGCTTTCAAAGCCCTTGTCCGGAATTGCGTTGTTGATACGCGGGTCATGAGCATCAAAAGTAATGATGTTGTCTACGCCCATGCCAACCAGCTCCTGAAGCATTGCAGCACAATCCAGAGACTCACGCGCAGTACGGCGATGCTGACGGCTTTCATACAGGAAAGGCATGATGACATTGACGCGGTTTGCTTTGCCCTGGATCGCACCGATGATGCGCTTCAGATCCTGATAGTGATCATCCGGGGACATATGATTTTCCAGTCCACAGAGCGAGTAGGTCAGGCTGTAGTTGAGAACGTCGGTCATGATGTAAATGTCATCGCCGCGAACGGACTCGTTGAGACGGCCTTTTGCTTCACCGGAACCAAAACGGGGAGTCGTAGCGCTGATCAGGTAACTGTCCTTCTGATAACCTTTGAAGTGAATACCGTTCATGTCTGAAGATTCGCGTACTTTTCTCCACTCGGCAAGGTATGCATCGACCTTCTGTGCGAGGGGCTCGATGCTCTTCATGCCAATGATTCCGAGTGATCCTACGGGAATAGTTTCGAACTGGGTGTCTGCCATAAATTCCTCCTTACTTCTCTCGTCCGAAGCGTTTCTTGATTCGGATGTCTTCACCTGCGAGTTGAATCAGCTCGTAGTTACTCAAAATTCGGGACGCGATGCGTTCCGTATATTCATCTCGCAGCGCACCCGGCGTCAGGTTGGTGGAGATGATAGTGCTCTTCTGTCTTGCAAGCCGTTCATTGATGGTATAGAACAACTTCTCAAGCGTGAATCGATTGACTCGTTCTGTACCCAGATCATCGATGATAAGAAGGTCACTTTCCAGAATGTACTGATCCTGCTGGTCCTGATCTTCCTCATCGTAACTGAATCCGGTTCGTGAGAAAAGATCCAGAAGGTCGATGGCTGAAAAGTACACAACAGAATGACAGGTATCCAGCAGCGCTTTTGCGATGCAGTTTGAAAGAAAGGTCTTTCCGGTACCTGTGGGGCCGTAGAACAGAATATTCTCCGCTCTGCGGTCAAAATTCTTTACGAAGTCACAGCAGGCTGCAATTTGCTCTGCCATATAATCATACTGTGTTTTTCCTCCGTTTGCATTAGTTTTTTCATAATATTCCATGGATAATACCGAAAAGTTTTCTCTTTTCAGGATCTCACGGATATTGCTTTGGTCATAAAGCAGCTCAACGGCGGCCTGAACGAAGCAGTGGCACTTCTCACCATTCACAAAACCCGTGTCCCGGCAGTCCGGGCAGGTATAGCGGACGGAAAAGCTCTCCTCGGAAAGGCCGTTTGCGGCCATGACCCGCTGAAGCTCGTTCTTCAACCGGGTGTTTTCCTGTTCCAGCAGTTCGTACTGGGCGTCGTTTCCCAGGATCCGGGCGCGCGCACGGGCAGAGGCATTCTCCGCGACGGCGTCCTTCAGCTCCTTATAGCGAGGAACCCGCGCGTAAACGTCGTTTTTCAGGTTTTCCAGCTCTGCGGCATGGCGGAGCTGCCGTTCATTGTACACACGCATCAACGCGTTGTATTGGGCATTTTTCAATGGCATGCGGTACTCCTTCAGCCTTTGGCCTTTGTGAAGCTGGCGATGATGGCATCATAATCCGTGGTACGCTGATCGAAATTCGCATACGTACCGGGCTTTTTACTCGGGCGCGGCTCGTTGTTTGTGGATCGGGGCTGGATGTGGCGCTGCTCATCCAGACGGGAGATGTCCGTCATACTGCGCACATTGGCATTTTTCCAGGTGGCCAGAATGGAATTGGTGTATTCAAAACTGGGCGTGTGGATGGAGGCCATGGTGCGGTTGCAGGCTTCCAGGATGATGGGGAGATCAAAGTCGCGGGTCCATCCGGCGATGAAATCGGCCTCGCTCTTAGCAGGAGCGCGGTTTTTCAGTCCGAAGGCATTCATGATGCTGTAAACATTTTTGCTGCGGCTGGTGATACCGGCGCGGATCTCCGTCAGGTTGCTGTAGCCTTCATCCTTCCAGCCGCGCGCAACGGCTTCAATGTAGCGGAAGGAATAGTGTCCCTGGTCGATGCAGTATTCCAGAAGGAACTCCACAACATCGGACTGGCGGTCAAATATCAGATAGCAGGTCCCCAGTGTATTGCGCTGAGAAGAGGTCAGCGGCTTCTTCATGTAATATTCCGCCAGTGCGAGAAGGTCGCTGAAGGGCTCATCGTAATCCAGTACGCTGAGGTCCAGCAGCGGATTTTCTTCCGCCGGTGCCGGTGCATGATACTCCGGTTCTTCTGAGGCTGCGATAAGGCTGCGCGGCATGATGGGACCGGAGTCTGTGGGTGACGCACTGCGGGCAGTACCTGACACGGCATTGGCGCGGGCACTGTAAGACGCTTCAGCAGCATTGGCACGAGCACCGTAAGACTGCTCGGCAGCAGCGGTACGGACCGGCGCGGACTGCGGTACCTGTTCGGCAGTGCGTGTATTGGACGGCATGGGAAGCAGGACGATGTCCGTCAGATCATCGTCGTTAAAAGTCAATGTAAGAAGGCCCTGGGTCTCCCAGTAGGAGAGGGCCTGAAGGATGCGATTCGGCGTCACGTCAAACAGATCTGCCATGTCATATACGGACAAAAGGGCAGACGGATCCATCACAGAACGCATAAGGTACAGATAGACCTTAAGAGCTTCTGTGGAAGCGATGGGCATGTACTGATCAATGAATTCCACGGGGATCTCAATAAATTCCCGGTTTATAGATGAACGAAGATTCAGATTCTTCATAAAGTGCCTCTTTCAAGGTGCCCGACACGAAGTCGGGAGACAAAAACATAGTCATATTGAACCATAAAAAGTATATCATAAAACGGCAAAAAATAAAGTCCCGAGCGGATGCGGGCGGAGTGCAGTAAGAATTGTGGATAATGTGGAAAAAGTGGAAACAATAGATAAACAGCAACAAATTCAGTAAAATCAAGGGAAAATGGTATTGCGAAAACAAGGGTTATCCACGGGATGAATTGTGGATAATGTGGATAGAGTGGATTTTAGAAGCATTGAGGCATAAAAAACCGTGGAAAATCAAGGAAAAACAGCGCGGACCCGTCGGGGCATCATTTTGTGCAAATGTTTTTTATAGGGGGGATTTCATAAAAGCAATTGACTTTAATGAACTGAAGTGTTAAAGTTAAAAATGCCCGGCAGCAGACGCGTCAGACCGGTGTAAAAACAGGAAAGGATGCAGAACGATCATGAAGGGCATTCATTCAGAATCCGTGGACCGTCTTTTTAAGGCGATCCTGACACTGCAAAACGAAGACGAATGTTATCAGCTTTTTGAGGATCTTTGTACGATCAAGGAAGTTGAAGCCATGGCACAGCGCCTGGAGACCGCGATCCTTCTTTTGGACGGTAAGAGTTATCAGCACATTTACGAAGAAGTCGGTGTTTCCACGGCCACTATCAGCCGTGTCAGCCGTTGCCTGAATTACGGTACGGGCGGTTACCAGCTGGTGATCGATCGTGTTGAAGAGAAAAAAGACTGACCGGATGTATGGACCGCCGTAAAGGAGGCTCGTTTACAAAAGAACATTCATGTGATACAATAAGGAGATCCCTCGTTTGGGATCTCCTTATTGTTTTAAGAGGAATGCAGCAGAGGAAAAAACATGAACGTAAAAGATTTTGATTATGAACTTCCGGAAGAACTGATCGCACAGGATCCGCTGGAACACCGTGACGAGTCCCGTCTCATGGTACTGAACAAGACGACCGGAGCAGTCGAGCATCATATATTCCGTGACATCGTCGGCATGCTGGAGCCGGGCGATTGTCTGGTCATCAATAACACCAAGGTCATTCCGGCACGTCTGTACGGTGTGCGTGAGGAGACCGGCGCAAAGATCGAAGTCCTGCTATTAAAGCGCGGTGAGGACGATGTCTGGGAAACTCTGGTAAAACCCGGCAAAAAATGCCGTATCGGTACCCGGATCAATTTTGGAGAAGGCCTTCTCATCGGTGAAGTTGTGGGCGTGGTGGAAGAAGGAAACCGCCTGATCAAATTCACCTATGAAGGCATTTTTGAAGAAATCCTGGATCAGCTCGGTCAGATGCCGCTTCCGCCGTACATCACGCATGAACTGAAGGACCGTGACCGTTATCAGACGGTCTATGCGCGTCATGAAGGCTCTGCGGCTGCGCCGACCGCCGGTCTGCACTTTACGAAGGAGCTTCTGGAAGCGATCCGTGAGAAAGGCGTCGATATTGCCGAAGTGACGCTGCATGTGGGTCTTGGAACTTTCCGGCCGGTCAAGGTGGAAACACTGGAAGAACATCACATGCATTCGGAGTTTTATATGGTCAGCGCCGAGGCTGCGGAAAAGATCAACCGTGCCAAGGACAGCGGACATCGCGTCATCTGCGTGGGCACTACATCCTGCCGTACCATCGAGTCCGCGGCGGATGAAAACGGCCGCCTGCGTGAATGCAGCGGCTGGACAGAGATCTTTATCTATCCCGGCTATCGCTTCAAGATCCTGGACTGCCTGATCACCAATTTCCATCTGCCGCAGTCCACGCTGGTCATGCTGGTCAGCGCGCTGGCCGGAAAAGAGCATGTCATGGCGGCATATGAGGAGGCGGTGAAAGAACGTTACCGGTTCTTCTCGTTTGGCGACGCCATGTTTATAACTGACAGAAATTAAGGGAAACAGACAACTGAAGACAGCGGAAACGGTGAAGCAGACTGTTTCGCATCATGAATAAGACACCCGTGAGGGCGACGGAGGTAAAATGGAACCGGTAAGACTGAATAAGTATTTGAGTGACATGGGCGTGTGCTCACGCCGTGAGGCAGACCGCCTGATTGAAGAAGGAAGGATCCGCGTCAACGGACAGCGGCCGGAAATGGGACAGAAGGTCACGGACAGTGACGAGATCACGGTCAATGGCAAGCCCATCGGTGAAAAAGCACCGGAAAAAGTCATCATTGCGGTCAATAAACCCGTGGGCGTGGTGTGCACGACCAAAACATTCCCGGGCGAGGAAAACATCGTCAGCCTGGTGAATTACGGCAGCCGCCTGTACCCGGTTGGCCGTCTGGACAAGGATTCACAGGGACTGATTTTCCTGACCAACGACGGCGGATTTGCCGCAGAGGTCACAAAGGCATCCGGCCGGCATGAAAAGGAATACGAAGTCACGGTCAATAAAGAGATTACCGACAATTTCCTGAAGCGCATGGCAAAGGGCATGTACCTGGAGGATCTGGATAAAAATACCAATGCCTGCACGGTCATGAAGGGCGGCACTCGTAAGTTCCGCATCATCCTGACACAGGGTATGAACCGTCAGATCCGCCGCATGTGTGAAACCTGTGGTTATGAAGTTCAGACGTTAAAGCGTGTACGCATCATGAATGTGGAACTGGGAGACCTGGAAGAAGGCGCATGGCGCGAGGTCACCGGTGAAGAGTTACAGACGCTGCTCAGGAGCGTGAAGGTGAAGCCGACGGCGGAACAGACTGCAAAGACGCAGGAACGGTCCACCGCGAAAGCTTCCGCAGAAAAAGCGGTAAAGACTGCTGAAAAGGCAAGTGTCCGGTCTGCGGCTGAAAAAGCACAGAAAACGGTTTCCAAATACAACAAGAAACCGGCAGCTAAGAACGGAAGCGGTTCCAAATATATTCCCAGATAAAAAAGCGCGGTGTGAAGATCTAAAAAATCCTCACACCGCGTTTTCATATTCCTGAAAGCGATTTAATCTCTACGCATCGGAAGGCTGTTATTCCCCGCGCACGATCCGCGGGATCTCCTCCAGCGTTTGGACCACATAGGTCGGCCGGATGTCCGTGGTGTTCTCCAGTCCGTCCGGATTGAACCACAGCGAATCCATGTCGGCATTTTTTCCGCCGCGGATGTCACTGGTCAGGGAGTCTCCGATGATCAGCATGTCGTCCGTATGCGGCACAGTTTCAAAGACGACGTCAAAGAATTCTTTGGACGGCTTTGGCGCGCCGATCTCATCGGAGATGAAAATGCCTTTTACATACTGCATCAAGGGGCCCATTGCCAGGCGGCTGGTCTGAACATCGGTGTCGCCGTTTGTGACGAGCCAGACATCGGCAATTGACGAGAGTTCCTTCAGAAGTTCTTCCGCGCCGGGCATCAGGAAATACCCTTCGCAGAGGGCGTTGTGATAAAACGCATTGGCAGTACGGCCATCCAGGTCATAGCCAAAACGGGCCATGAGGTCGATGAAGCGCATCGGCAGGAATTCCTCCTTAGCGTAAATGCCCTTTTCATGCAGCTTCCAGTAGCCGATGTTGATTTCATGGTAGGCCTGATGAAACTCCGGTGTGAAGGGAATGCCGAAATGCTCGGCCATCCTGCGCAGGGCTTCTTTTTCAGCCATCTTAAAGTCGAGCAGGGTGTCATCGACATCGATGAAAAGTTTTGAATATTTCATGGGACCCTCCTGTTGAATGATTGTGCCATGCATAAAAGTATAGCAGAAATGCGGCCTTCAGGCAATGCAGTCTTGACCTTTTATCAAGAATGCAATATAATTTTAGTTTAATGTAACCTATATAATTCTCTATTTTATATAAAGAGGAGCAAATCATGTTAGACATTAAATTTGTGAGAGAAAATCCGGAAGTCGTTAAGCAGAACATCCGGAACAAGTTCCAGGACGCAAAGCTTCCGATGGTCGATGAGGTCATCGAACTGGATAAGAGAAACCGCGAGATCAAGGGCGAGGTTGAAGACCTTCGTGCTAAGAGAAACAAGATCTCCAAGCAGATCGGCGCGCTGATGGCGCAGGGCAAGAAGGAAGAGGCTGAGGCTGTAAAGGCTGAAGTTGCACTGGACGGTGACCGTATCACGGCTCTTTCTGAAGAAGAGAAGCAGGTTGAAGCAGAACTTCTGAAGAGAATGATGCTGATTCCGAATATTATCGATCCGTCGGTTCCAATCGGCAAGGACGACTCTGAAAACGTTGAGGTACAGCGCTTTGGCGAGCCGGTGGTTCCGGAATTTGACATTCCGTACCACACGGAGATCATGGAAACCTTCAACGGTATCGACATGGATGCTGCAGGTAAGGTTGCCGGCAACGGTTTCTATTACTTAATGGGCAATATTGCACGTCTGCATGAAGCAGTCCTTGCTTATGCGCGTGATTTCATGATCGACAAGGGCTTCACCTTCTGTATTCCGCCCTTCATGATCCACGGCAATGTTGTGGAAGGCGTTATGTCTCAGAGCGACATGGATGCCATGATGTACAAGATCGAAGGCGAGGATCTGTACCTGATCGGTACTTCCGAGCACTCCATGATCGGTAAGTTCATCGGCCAGCTGATGCCGGAAGCTGAACTTCCGTACACGCTGACCTCCTATTCTCCCTGCTTCCGTAAGGAAAAGGGCGCTCACGGTATTGAAGAGCGCGGCGTTTACCGTATCCATCAGTTTGAAAAGCAGGAGATGATCGTTGTCTGCAAGCCGGAAGATTCCATGGATTGGTACGAAAAGATGTGGCGCTGGTCCGTTGAACTGTTCCGTACCCTGGACATTCCGGTACGCCAGCTGGAGTGCTGCTCCGGTGACCTGGCTGATCTGAAGGTCAAGTCCTGTGATATCGAGGCATGGTCTCCGCGTCAGAAGAAGTATTTTGAAGTCTGCAGCTGCTCCAACCTGGGTGATGCTCAGGCACGCCGCCTGAAGATGCGCGTTAAGAGCGAAGACGGAAAGAACTATCTGCCGCATACCCTGAACAATACCGTTGTTGCTCCGCCCAGAATGCTCATTGCGTTCCTGGAGAACAATCTCCGTGCGGACGGCACCGTTGCCATTCCGAAGGCTCTTCAGCCTTACATGGGCGGCATGACGGAGCTGGTTCCGGTAAAGAAGTGATTCAATGCATGATTTCTTAAGATCCATCGGATTTTCGTCTTACAAAACCAAAAAGCAGCTTCAGGAACTGACGGAGTGGGTACTGGAGACCCCGGACCACTTGAGCGTGGTTTCATTGGATGATGAGTCCAATCTGGCAGTCGCGGAGCGTGAGGTGGCCGGCCATGCAGGGATTGCAGTGGTTGGTGAAATGGACGAGCAGGGCCTACTGGTGCCGGAGTATTATTACCCCTATATCAGTTCCACGCATCTGTCCTCCGATTCACGGATCTCCTATGAAAAGCTGCATAAAAAGACCGGCTTCATCGGCATGTGCGAGGATTTCCGCATGGGAATGGCGCTGATCTTCAATGTCCGCAATATTACGGAAGTGTATCGGAATGAAATGGACGGTCCCTTCGGGCGGCCGTTTACCAAAGTCCATCTGACGGCACTGGCTTCCGACGGCATGGTTCTTCTTCCCTGCGTACAGACGGAGAAGGCGGTGCTGAAAGGGCAGGATGAAGAGCGCGAACGGCTGTACAAGGATGCCTGTGACGGCAACCAGGCGGCGATGGAAGCGCTGGCCAGCCAGGAGTCGGAACGGTTCCATCGGGTGATGGACAGGCTTCATGAGACCGATGTTTTTACCGTAGTGGACAGTTTCTTCATGCCCCACGGCATGGAATCCGATCAGTACTATTTCATGGGCGTCATCAATGCCGTCCAGCGGATCCGGAATGACCTGACCGGTGAATATTTCTACCGCATGGTTATCGACGCAAACGGAATGACGGTCCTCACCGCTATCAACGAGCAGGATCTGACCGGCACGCCGGAGCCCGGATATCGCCTGAAATGCCACGCCTGGCTGACAGGGGAACTGAAGCGGTAATATCGCAAAAACAGGACGGGAAACCCCGCCCATCAATAAAAATTTATCAGAATACTGGGGGAGCCATACGGCTGAGAAGGTAGAACCTGACCCTTTGAACTTGAACCGGTTAGTACCGGCGTAGGGAAGTATTTTGCAGTAACGGACATGTGCCGGTCCGGAAGACTCAGGATGCTTTCATATATTGAGAGCATCCTTTTTTGATGCACAAGGGGATTAACGGATCCATGCTTGCATGGGAATCCGTTCAATCCCCGTAAGTACATGGAGCACGAAGTGCGGAATGTGCTGTGCATCAATAATCGAGTGGAGGGGAGAAGCCCCTCCTACTCGATTGGATCCGCAATGCCGTCCTGTGCGGCTTACGGTGATTTGCACTCCGGAACGCAGTGTCATGCTGATCAGCTGCTAAGAGCTTTGGGATTCGTATTTTGAGCGGAGTATCTGAGGCTTTTTAGAATAAACACAGAAAGGAACACAACAATGAGTGAATTAGAACTGAACAATGCGGATTGTGCAGCCTGTGGCTGCAATGCGGACGATCTTCCGTGGGCAGGCCGCGGAACGGACCTCCCCATTGCAGGATGCCGCTTCTCCCTGTACCCCATGACGGACAATTTTGTGGAGATCATTCTGGGGGCTTTGGATAAAACCGATACCGGTGCAGTCTGGAGTGAATCCGATGCCCTCTCCACCGTATACAGAGGAAAGCTGCAGTACGTTGCAGACGCTGTAAAAGCGCTGTTTATCAATGCCTATCAGGAAGGCGTTCATATGGCTTTTGAGGGCCATTATTCCAAGGGCTGCCCCGGTGATATCAGCGGTGACAGCAAACTGAACATCGAAGGTGAAGCGCCCAACAGGGCTTCTGTTCAGGACATTCACTTCCCGGTACTCTGTAAGTTTGCCCTGTACCCCATGGGCGACGGTGATTACATTCACAAAATTGCTGATGTATGGCGCATGGCAGATGCGGAAGGTCTGAACCCCACCACGATCCACTACGCAACCCGCTTAAGCGGCGATGTTCATCAGGTATTTGATTATCTGGAGCGCGTCTGTGCGGCCATGGACGGTGAGGTCTCTCATTACATCGTTCACTTTACCATTAACTGCAACAGCCCTACAGAGGAATAAGCCGTCAGGCATAAAGAGCAGGGCGTAAAGCGGGAAAGACAGAAAAAGACGGACCTGCTGCGTTTTTCTGCAGCAGAGAATCTGCTGAAATTTATGAATAATGAAGGAGAAAAACAAATGAACTGGAAATTAAAGGATATTCTGATGATTGCAATCTGCGCTGTATTATTCGGCGTTGTATACCTGGGCTGCACGAATGTGGGCGGAATGATCTCAAGCGTTCTTACCCCGCTTGGCATGGGCTCTCTTGCATACGAGCCGTTCTACGGAATCTACTTTATGGCAGCTGCATTTGCAGTCTATGTCATCCGCAAGCCGGGCGCCGGCCTCATCGCTGAGATCCTGGCTGCCATCATTGAGACCCTGATGGGCAACTTCTTTGGCCCGATCATCATTCTGTCCGGCCTTGTTCAGGGTCTGGGCTTTGAAGCCATCATTGCACTGAAAAAGTACAAAAAGTATGATCGTATGACCATGATCGAAGGCGCGATCCTCTGCTCTGTATTTACCATGATCTACAACCTGATTGTCAGCGGTTACAACAAGATTGCAATTCCGGTTCTGATCATCATGATGATCGTCCGTCTGATCAGTGCAGTCGTTTTTGACGTCTTTGTTACCATGGGGCTTGCAAAGGGCCTTGTAAAAGCAGGTCTCTTGAAGGGCTACAGAATCTCCGGAGTTGTGGAAGAGGATGCAGCAGAATAATTTTCAGGTCGATGGAAGTGCTGCCCTTGAAATGGAGGATGTGATCTTCCGGTTTTACGAAAACGGAAAAAAGAATATTCTGGACCATGCTTCTCTCACTGTCAGAGAAGGAACGCTGACCGTTCTCATGGGCAGCAGCGGCTGCGGCAAAAGTACACTTGCCGCTGTTGCTGCCGGGTTATATCCGGAAAACGGAGGGTTTCTGCTGCAGGGATCCATTCGTCTTTTCGGAAAGGACCTGAAAGAGCTAAACCCGCGCACCCGCGCGGAGTATCTGTCGGTCATGTTCCAGAATCCGGATCTGCAGTTCTGCATGGCGACGCCGGAAAAAGAACTGTACTTCTGCATGGAAAACATGGCAGTCCCGCCGGAAGAAATGAAGCAGCGTGTGACAGATACGGCTGCGCGTTTTGGCCTGGAGTCCTTCCTTACCCGTCCGCTTCATACGCTGTCCGGCGGTGAGAAGCAGATGGTGTCTTTGGCTTGCCTTTATGTTGTGGGAAGCCGGATGATCATTCTGGATGAAGCGTTTGCGAACATCGACGGGGAGGCCGCAAAGAAAATCTTTACGCTTCTTATGAAGATGAAGGAACAGGGATCCACGATCCTGGCGATCGACCATCGGCTGGATCTCTGGTTGGAGGCCGCTGATGAGATCGTGATCCTGACAGACGGGGCAAAAGTACTGGAACGCGGATTAAATCGGGAGAACCTCGAAGAGGCGCGCGAGGTTTTCCGGCAGGAAGGCCTGTTCTTCCCGGGCGAGGCCGGAAAAAGGTACAATAATGTGAAGGAGACGGAGGAAGGTGGGCAATACGGGGAGTCAACGACCTGTAAAGAAGAAAACCTTCCGGCGGTTTCCTTTGATGCTGTGACGATCTTTTCTGAGGTTCAAAAGCGGTTTGGAAGGGAGATCCCTTCCGGGAAAAAACTGGTGGAAAACACGAGTTTTGATATTCCGGCGGGAACGATCACGGCACTTCTTGGCAGCAGCGGAAGCGGAAAGACCACTTCCTTTCTCGCATTAATGAAAAAGCACCCTTATACAGGTACAATCCGCATGTTTGGTGAGGACATCCGTAAAAAGAAACCCGAAGAACTGTACCGAAATGCCGGATTTGTGTTTCAGAATCCGGCCAATCAGTTTGTGACGCAGAAGGTGGAGGACGAGGTGACCTGCGGGCTGAGGATCTGGAATCCGGAATGGACCGATGAGGATATTCAGAGGGAAGCGGAACGTCTGCTGACGGCCTTTGGGCTGGAAAGCAAGCGCAGATTGTCTCCATACATGCTGAGTCAGGGGCAGCAGCGCCGGCTGGCGGTTCTTTCAGCCTTGTCCGGCGGTCAGAAACTGCTTCTTCTGGATGAGCCCACGTACGGTCAGGATGATCGCTCCACGGAAGGCATTATGCGGGAACTGTTGAAGAAAAAGGAAGCGGATGGGCTGACGGTGGTCATGATAACGCATGACCGTGAGCTTGCCGAGCGTTTTGCGGACAGGATCCTGGTGCTGGAGGATCGAAAGATCCGGGAAAGGGGGATGTGAAATGAAGGCTGAAAAACTGAACCCTTCTGTAAAGATGGCGGTGATCCTTGTGGGAGCCGTTGCACTTTCTTTTCAGTATTATATTACCGTTAATGTCACGGTCTTTCTGGGCTTTATGCTGATGCTGGTATTTTTCTCCAATGCAAAGAAGAAAAGTATTCTTGCGCTTCTTCTGCCGGCATTCCTTGCGGCGCTTGGACTGTTTTTCATGGGCTTGTATTATGCCCGCGGGAACAGTTTATCTGCGGAGAGCATGGAAAGTGTATCCAACCTTCCCTACGCGGTCCGGGCGGCGGCATCGGCCAATCTGCTCACGGCGCTTCAGCTTGCCACGCGTCTTCTGGCATTTGCAGGTATGGGCATCTTTTTTGGTCTGACAACGGACGGAGAACGTCTGGTGTTCAGCCTGATGCATCAGTGCCGGTTATCACCTAAATTTGCCTATGGAACCCTTGCGGCCGTGAATCTGCTTCCCAACATGGTCAAGGAATATGGACAGGTACGAACAGCCTTTGAAATGCGCGGCATTCATGTGGGGCCGGTGTCCGCGAAGGTGATCTTTACAATGCTGGTCAACAGTATCCGCTGGTCGGAATCCGTAGCCATGGCGATGGAATCCAAGGGCTTCTGCAGCGAAGAACCGCGGACATTCCATTATGTGCTGCATGTAAAATGGTACGATATCCTTTTCGCAGTAATCGTCCTTGGTGCCATCATCGGAGGAACGCTGATTCTTACGGGAATCCCGGGCAGCATTTGATTGGAAATGTATAAAATAATCATCTTAAACTGAAAACACCATTTGACATATAAAGTATATAATGCATAATTGATATATCAATGTATCAATTATACCCTTAAAGGATATATACGGAGGGAATATGGCGGTTTGGGTGATCGAAAATGAATATTTGAAGGCGTCTGTAAATGACAGCGGCGCTGAACTCGTGAGTCTTGTAAAAAAGGCGACCGGAGAAAATTATATGGGCGGGAATGATGCGCGTTACTGGAATCGCGTCTCTCCCGTCCTGTTTCCGTTTGTGGGAAAAGTACAGGATAAAACGTATCGGTACGCGGGCGTGGAATATACCGGTATCCCGCAGCATGGCTTTGCACGTGATTCCGTGTTTGCGCTGAAAGAGCAGCAGGCAGACAGCATTCTGTTTGAACTGACACCGAATGAACTGTTTGCTGGCAAGTATCCCTTCGATTTTGTGTTGGAGATTGGCTATAAGCTGGAGAAAAATGTCCTTACCGTATCCTGGAACGTGAAGAATAACGGTGATGGGCCCATGTACTTCTCCGTCGGCGCGCATCCCGCGTTCCGTTGTCCCGCGCCCGGTACGGCGGACGATGGCATGAACGGTTACGCCATCGACCTACATAACGGCAGCGACACTTTGACGAGCGGTACTTTAAATGCTGACGGTACGCTGACGGACGAAGTCCGCTCCTTCCCCATGGAAAACGGCCGCCTGATGCTTTCCGATGAAGTTTTTGCGCGCGACGCACTTGTGGTGGACTCTTCCGATATTAAAAAGGCTTCTCTCATAGCCCCGGATGGCAGCACTTATCTGGAAGTGGGTTTTGACACCCCGCTCCTGGGCCTCTGGTCTCCGGCCGGCAAGCACGCGCCGTTCCTCTGCATCGAGCCATGGTACGGACGCTGCGACCGTGAAGGCTACAACGGAACTCTGGAGGACCGTGAATATGGAAATGAACTGGAAGCCGGAGCGGAGTTTGAGGCTTCCTACACGATCACAGTAATGTAATATTTTATTTAAGGAGGCTCATCATGGCATTCATAAGAGACCGCAAAGAAGAGCGCACCGGATACCAGAACGAACGGCACATCAGTCCGCGTTCGGACAATCAGTGTGACTTTGTCATGTGCTACGGCATTGACCCGACCATGCCGGAACGTATTAAGGAATATAAGGAAAACGGTTATGTAGTACAGCTTATGACCGGTATTGCCTGGGGTGAATATCAGGACTACCTGTATGGCAGATTTGACGGCCGCGAGCATTGGGACGAGGCGCAGACCGACCGTTTTGGCAACAAGATCCTGCATGGCAAGGATGTTCCTTATATGTGTCCGACGCTGTCCTTCATCGACTATCTGACAGAAAAGCTGAAGCCGGCGGTCGATGCCGGTGTTGAGGCCATTCATGTGGAGGAGCCGGAATACTGGGAACGTGCCGGCTATTCCGAGGCCTTCAAGCGGGAATATCTGCTGTATTACAGAAAACCGTGGGAGCCGGCTTATTCAAGTGTGGACGCAGCGTATAAGTGCGCGAAGCTGAAGGCGTATCTGTTCTCAAGAGCCATCGACCGCATCAGCGCATCCTTAAAGGATTATGCGCTCTTAAAGTACGGCCGTCAGCTTCGTTTCTATGTGCCGACTCATTCTCTTTTGAACTACACCATGTGGAAGATCATTTCTCCGGAAGGCAAGCTGGCTGATATTCCGGGTGTGGACGGCTGCATCGCGCAGGTGTGGACCGGCACTTCTCGTGAGAAGAACTGGTACGACGGCAAGTTCAAGGAACGTACTTTTGAAACGGCATTCCTGGAGTACGGCGTCATGCAGGAACTGGTCAAGGGTACCGGCCGCCACATGTGGTTTGAGAACGATCCCATTGAAGACTGGCCGGAGTATGACTGGGATGACTATCGCTACAATTATCTGGGTACCATCGCGGCGTCGCTGATGCACCCAAAGGTCAACACTTACGAGATCCTGCCCTGGCCGGATCGCATCTTTTACGGCAAATATCCGCGCCGTGTTCCGGGCGTGGAGGGTAAGACCATTCCGGGGGAGTATGCCACGGTTCTGAATAACATGTTCCAGACACTGGGCAATATCGAAGCCGGTGAATCCTCCGGCATCCGTGTGGGGATCCTCACCGGAGACGCGCAGCTGTATCAACGCACGATTCCGGACAGTGAGTTCACGGAGGCCAGAAAGAACATTGTCGGTTCCCTGCTGCATGATGAGAAGGAACTGGTAACCCGCTTTGAACAGGAACTCTTTACGGATCCGGAAAATAACCGAGAGCTTCAGCTGGAGTACATGCAGGCGATTGCCTTCCCGTCCTTCCTGTCCATTGCCATGCCGCTCTTAAAGTACGGCATTCCGGTCCGTCCGGTCCTTCTGGACAACGCGCGCCGCTACACCTGCTACCTGAACGACTACGATGTGCTCGTCATGAGTTACGAATACATGAAGCCGGATTACCCGGATGCCAATACCGCGCTTGCGGAGTGGGTGCGTCAGGGCGGCGTGCTGATCTACGTGGGCGATGGCAGCGACCCGTTCCACAAGATCGACAGCTGGTGGACCGGCAAGTACGAGACTCCGGCACATCATCTGTTTGAGATGCTGGGCATCGAGCCTAAAGAAAAGCAGGAAATTTTTGAAGTTGGCAAAGGCTGCGCGGCCGTTTATCATGAGAATCCCATTCGCTTCAGCTTCAACAGGGAGAATGCCGACGCGCTTCGTGCATTCTTTAAGAAAGCTGCAGAGGATAAACTGGGTGAGATCGTTTACAAGAACTGGATGATGGTGGATCGTGAGCCGTATATCATTGCAGCGGTCATGGACGAAAGCGTCAATGAAGAACCACTCACGCTGAAGGGTCTGTTTGTGGACATGTTTGCACCGGAACTGGATATCATCACGGAGAAGGTGCTGCAGCCCAATCAGAATACCATGCTGTGCGATCTGACCAAGGTCAAGGAGAATCTGTGTATTCTGGGTACTTCCGTCCGTGTGTTCTCACTGGAGGAGAAGGGCGAAAGTATCGAGATGACAGTACGAGGTTCAGCAGATTTCCGGGCGAATATCCGTGTGAAGGTGCCGTTTGAGGTGAAGACGGCGAAAATGGACGGAGAGGCCATCGACTGTGCCTACGATGCTGCAAGCAAGTCTGTGCTGGTGTCCTATGACAGTACGGTCGGCGAGAAGAAGATCGTACTGAAGTAAAAAAGAAAGATTGTGAGGTAACAATATGCCGTTTAATAATGATCCGGCTCCGAATAAGAAGAATACGGATGCTTTCCGCCGGCTGGAGGAGGCGCTTTTTCAGAAGGCTTATACCGTTGTTGCGCCGCTGACCTGTACCGCGTATGTCACGGAAGAACCGGTAAGCTTTGAAAATAAGACAACCGGACGCGAGATGAAGATCTCCGTCGGTGATAAATGGGCTGAAAATGTCTTTGACTGCGCCTGGTTCCACATGGAAGGTGAGATTCCGGAGCGATATCAGGCATCGCCGGTGGTATTTCTGATCAACTGCGGCGGTGAAGGACTGATCTATACGAAGAACGGAGAAGCCCGGCAGAGCATCACCTGCTACGCTTCCGAGTATGATTACAGCCTGGGCAAGCCGGAAAAGAAAGTGGTTTTAAACCGCGGTCTGTCCGAAAAACGCAAGGTGGATTTCTGGATCGACGGCGCGGCGAATGACCTTTTCGGCATCATGCAGGGCGAGTCCCGTTTTGCGCTGATGAGCATTGCCGTGGAAAATCCCACAGTCCGAAGTCTGTACTACGATGTGCAGGTGCTGACCTACATTTACGAATACGCGGAGAACAGCGATTTTACAGATCGCATTTATGAAGCGCTCGCCGCACTTCCTTCCGCCGCTGTTATTAACGAAAATAATGCCGCCGTTTATCGCGACGCACTGGCTCCGCTTCTTGCGGAAAAGAATGACGACGGCGCGATGACCTATACCGGCATCGGCCACGCGCATCTGGATCTGGCATGGGAGTGGCCCATCCGTGAAAGCAAGCGCAAGGGTGCGCGTACCTTTGCGACGCAGCTCATGAACATGGAGCGTTACCCGGATTATATCTTCGGTGCTTCTCAGGCCCAGCTGTACGACTGGATGAAACAGGAGTATCCGGAAATTTATGCAAAGGTCAAGGAAGCCGCAGCCGATGGTTCCCAGTGGGAAGTTCAGGGTGCCACCTGGGTCGAACCGGATTCCAATCTGATCAGCGGCGAAAGCCTGATCCGTCAGTTCTACTATGGCAAAAAATTCTTCCTTGAAGAGTTCGGACAGGATATGCAGATCTTCTGGGTGCCGGATTCCTTCGGCTATTCCGCCTGCATTCCGCAGGTCATGAAGCAGGCGGAGGTTCCTTACTTCCTGACGCAGAAAATGAGCTGGAATACCATCACCGAGTTCCCGTACCACACCTTCTTCTGGGAAGGGCTGGACGGCACTAAGGTCTTTGCGCACATGCTGCCGGAAAGCACCTATAACAGCCCGGTGCGCCCGGATCGTATGATTAGCGGTGAAAAGAATTATAAAGAACGTAATATTTCCGATGAAGCGGGCATGCTGTTCGGCATCGGAGACGGCGGTGCGGGTCCGGGATTTGAGCATATCGAGCGTATGCATCGTCTGGCAGACATCAAGCAGGTGCCCAAGGTGAAGCCCGGCAAGATGCTGGATCTGTTCAATCGTCTGGACGCGTCAGGAAAGCCCTGGCCCACATACAGCGGCGAGCTGTATCTGCAGCGTCATCAGGGAACATATACCACGCAGGTGAAGAATAAAGCGATGAATCGCCGTTCGGAGATCCTGCTTCGCAATTATGAGATGCTGGCGGCAGCGGCACAGGCACAGAACATTGCCCTGCCGGTGAGCATGGAAGAAGTGGAGAAGATCTGGAAGGAAGTGCTGCTGTATCAGTTCCATGATATTCTGCCGGGCTCGTCCATCAGCCGCGTTTATGAGGAAACCAGCCCGCGTTACGATCTGATTGCGGAGACTCTGACGGATGGCATTCAGAAGCTGGCGGATGCATTGGCCGATGGCATCGGATTCTTCAACCCGACGTCCTACGGATGCCGTCATACCTACAAAAAAGCAGGCAAATGGTATACGATCGATCTTCCGGCGATGAGTATGACTTCTGAGAAGAAAGCGGCTGAAATCACGGAATTTAAGGCTTTTGCGGGCGCAGTGGTGTCAGGAGAGACGGCGGCTGAAAAGGATGATGCGGTGGCTGTATGCGCAGCGGAGAGTTTCATTGAGAACGACTGCGTCAAGGTCATTTTCAAAGACGGCGTCATTGTGTCGCTGGTTGACAAAAAGTCCGGCCGCGAATTCGTTTCGGAGAACGCGCCCATGAACGTCTTCTCGCAGTACACGGACATCGGCGACTGCTGGGACATCCGCCCCGAGCAGTATCAGGACACACGCCGCGACGCAAAGTGCGTGCGCTTTGAAACGATGGCAGACGGTCCGGAAGCGGCTGCAAAGGCAACGTATCTCATCGGCAATATCTACATTAACGAGACCTTCCGCATCACCGACGGTTCTCCGGCGGTGATGATCAGCATTGACATGGATGTTCGGCAGAAGAACGCGATGCTGCGTGTGGCATTCCCCACCAACCTGCAGGCAGATGAAGCATCCTTTAATGTTCAGTTCGGTCATCTGAAACGCACAATGCTGGAGCGAAACGACGAGGAGTTTGCGCAGTATGAAGTCTGCGGACAGAAGTTTGTGGATATTTCCGAGGAAGCGTTTGGTCTTTCCGTCATCAACGACTGCAAATACGGCTATCGCTGTAAGTACGGTGTGATCGACATCGACCTGGTGCGTGCGCCCAAGCATGGTCCCGGTGATCATGTGGACCAGGGCCCGCAGAGCGTGAAGCTGGTGCTGCTGCCGCACGAAGGCGCACTGTCACAGGAAACCTATAAAGCCGCATATCTTCTGAATAATCCGGTGATGGAAGTGGAAGGTAAGGGCGCAGGCAAGCTTCCTGCGTTTACTTCCAGGAATGAAAACATCGTCGTGGAAAGCGTCAAGATTCCGGACGATGGCTGCGGTGTGATCCTTCGCTGCTATAATGCTTCCGAAGTGCCGCAGAAGTTTGCAATCTGCCTTGAAGGCATGAAGGCGGCAGAACTTGTCAATATTCCGGAGCACCATGTGGGTGACATGGAAGAGGAACTTGAGCTGAAGCCGTTTGAACTGGTGAATGTGAGATTTGTCTGATAAACTGAACGATAAGCCAATTGGCAGGCTCCCCCAATGTTATTCCGGTGGAGCTGCCGATTGGCTTTTTTGTTACCTGACACGAAAAACGCAAAACAAAATATTCGAAAAACATAAAGCAAAACATTCGAAAAACATAAAATACACTTGCAAATTCTTACCGTATATAGGTATACTATTCCATTAGCATTGTTGTCCCCAAGGGATGCGGACGGCAGCCTGCCTGAAAAACTGCAAAACGGTGGTCTACAGCGGATTCGGTCATGGCATCGACATCTGCGAGGAGATGGCTGTGGAAGCGGAGCGGTTTTATAAAAATGTGAAGGAGACCGGAAGGTTTTACGAGTCGGTTGAATAAAGGAATAGAGATCTGTGAAATAAAAAAGACTGTCATTTGATATGTACTCAGTTACCTGGATAACCAGTAAAGGGGGTACATATCAATTGTGACAGTCTTTTTTATGTTTATCGGGGCTTTGATGCTGTAGGAGTCTGATGCGTTTAAATTTTATGATTCTTCCAACTCTCCCGCATCTCTCGTAATATTCTTAGCCCACTTATACTTAAAATAATGTGCAAACACAAACGGCCATTTCACGAACTCATCCGTGCAGAGCAGGAAATATACCCACAGCACCGGAAGCTTCAAAACAAAAGCTGCCAGGAATCCCAGCGGGACGGCGTAGACCCACATGTCGATGATGTCACAAATCAGTCCGTATTTGCTGTCACCGCCTGCACGGAAAATACCTGCGATGAGCAGTGTATTGACGGACTGGCCCAGAATGTAATAAGAATTGATGAGCATCATACCTTTCAAATAACCCAGCGCGGTCTCTGTCAGTGCGGCATGTTTCAGCGCAAAGGGCATGACCGCAAGTACCACGCCGCCGCCCAGAATGCCGGTGATGGCGCAGATGCCAAAGAAGATGTTGGCCACATGCTTGGCTTCATTGATCTCATCGCGGCCCAGAATCTGTCCGACGATGATTCCGCCTGCCGATCCACAGCCAAAGCATACCACGGAACCCAGATTTCGAACGGTGGAAGTGATGGAATTGGCGGCTACTGCGTCGTTGCCCATATGACCCAGGATGACCGAATACATGGAGAACGCCACAGACCATACCACATCGTTCAGGACCGCCGGCAGTGCCATTTTGAGGAAGTCCGCTGTGAGTAACGGTGCTTTCCGGAATGCCGCCAGCGGATTTAACTTGACGCCCTTGGTCTTCTCGGAAACGATGATGCAGCCGATGAGCTCCACCACGCGGGAGATCGTCGTGGCCAGACCTACGCCGAAAACGCCCATTTTGGGCAGGCCGAACAGGCCAAAGATGAAGACGGCGTTGAGACAGACATTGACGGTCAGGGCGATGGCCTCCAGCACGGTGGCTTGGGTCACGCGATTCGTGCAGCGGAGCGTGGAAATATAGACCGCACAGAAGCTCCAGATCAGGTAGCCGGGTGCCAGGATCCGGAGATAGGACGCGCCGAGCGTGATCAGCTCCACGTCGTTCGTGAAGACTTTCATCATCAGGCGCGGGATCGTCAGCATACAGAGCGCGAAGAACATTGCGATGGAGGTGCTGAACCGGAGGCCGATGCCTTCCACCGTCTCCACGCTGCGTTCATCGCCTTTTCCGAAGTACTGCGCGCTCAGCATCGTAATGCCGGTGCCGATACCGTACAGCACCATGTGATAGATCGTACTGTACTGTACCGCCAGCGATGTGGCGGAGATGGCGCTCTGGCCCACGGTGTTGATCATGAGGACATCGGCGGCATTGACCGCGGCGTCCAGCAGGTTTTGAATAACGATCGGAAGCGATACAAAAAGTATCTGTTTGTAAAGTGATTTTTTGTTCATGAAGAATCTCCCGAGATTTTATGATTTTCCGTTCCAAGCAGTTCTGCGATAACAGTGGTGCAGCAGATCCATAACAGTGATCCTGCCGAAGCTGCTGCTTCGGTATTTTATGCTGAAGCTTTTTCCAGCTTTCCTCTTACTTTTTTAAACAGGATCACAAAGCAGATCACATGCACGCTCGTCGTCAGCGCCCAGGAGATCGGGTAGGAAACATACAGATTTCCCAGGGAACGGTGCATCTTGAAATAGGTCATGATCCACACGATGCGGAGCACGCAGGATCCCATGAGGGAAACGATCATCGGCAGGAGCGATGCGCCGATGCCGCGGAGCGCACCCACCATCGTATCCATCAGTCCGCATAAGAAGTACATTCGTGCCACATAACTCAGGCGGGTCAGGCCGTACTGAATGGCCTCCGGATTATCCGTATACAGGCGGAGCAGCAGATTTCCGGCCAGATAACAGCCACCGCCCAGCGTAATGCCGGTGATGGAAACCAGCATCAGGCACATGCCCACGACCTTCCAGATATTGTCCAGCTTTTTAGCGCCCAGATTCTGGGAAACAAAGCTCAAATTGGTCTGGTAGAACGCGTTCATGGCAGTATAAACAAAGCCTTCCAGGTTGGAGGCAGCGGTATTGCCGGCCATGGCGGTGGAACCAAAGGAGTTGATGGAGGATTGAATCAGTACGTTGGAGAAGGAGAACAGGATGCCCTGCAGACCGGCCGGAAGGCCGATGGACAGAATATCCGGCAGCTTGTTCTTCGTGATCTTCAGTTTGCTTAATGAAAGCTGAACAGAACCCTCGGACTTCATCAGGCAGCGGATGATCAGTACGCAGGACAGCGCCTGGGAGACCACAGTGGCGATGGCCACGCCCGCAACACCGATCCGGACAACGATCACCAGGAACAGGTTCAGGAGCAGGTTGGCAACGCCGGCGATGATCAGGAAGTACATCGGCCGCTTGGTATCACCCACGGCCCGCAGCGTTGCCGCCGCGAAATTGTATACCATATTGAAGGGCATGCCCAGGAAATAAATGCGCAGATACAGGGTGGCCTGGTCGATGACATCCTCCGGCGAGCCCATCCAGATCAGGAAGATCCGCGCAAAGGCAAAGCCGATCACCGCCAGCACGGAGCCAAACAACAGGCCCAGGCAGATGGAAGTGTGATTGACCTCTTCCACATCGCGGATACGGCCGGCGCCGAAACAGCGCGCCACCAGCACGTTGGTACCCACGGAAAGGCCCATGAACAGGCCGACGATCAGGTTGATCAGCGAGCCCGTGGAGCCCACGGCGGCGAGGGCGGTCTCGTCCACACATTTGCCGACGACGATGACATCGACGGCGTTGAACAACAGCTGCAGCATGCCGGACAGCATGAGCGGCACAGCGTAAACGATCAGCTTCCGGAGCAGCGGCCCGGAAGTCATGTCCATTTCATATTTACGGTTCATAAAAATCTCCATTCCGCCGCCTTAGGCTGGCGGCACAAATAGTAATGAA
>CAMGCK010000032.1 GCA_946040795.1 uncultured Lachnospiraceae bacterium | reverse complement strand
ATTGTGCAAATCCTACGGGTAAATCATTTATATACTTGATAAAAAATGCAGATTGTTTGTCATTAAGTGTTTCAACAAACTCTGCTTCTAATTCATCAACAGTATGACTAGCCCACATTTGAACAGCCATTTCTGCTAAAACACGACTGTCTCCTTTTATTGCTATTCTAACCATTGAAATACCTCGTCAAATTCCGATTTGCAGGTGTGTTCGGTTCCACATTATCACATAACAGGATAAAATACAAGAACAGACACAGCGGTTCAACCTATTGTGGCTGTTAACTGTCTTATGAGCACTTCGCTTTTCACAAGCTTCTTTTTTGCAAATTCGGCCTTTCTACCCCACTTTGCTAAAATTTTCGACATTTCAAAAGCTTCTTTTTTGCAAAGTCTGCCTTCTACCCCCACTTTGCTAAAATCCCTCCTCTTGCATCCCCACCCTCACTATGTTATAGTAAAGCCAACTGTTAATTTTTACCGTGCGCCCCGTTTCCGCTCCCCTCACACACGCGGAAGCATCGCCCGGAAGCACATCAAAAGAAAAGGAAAATACCATGGGAAGACGTTCTATCAAAGAAAACAAAAACATTTACCAGCTGAGCCGTGAGGCAGAGGAACTCACCCGCGAACAGGCCAGCGAGAGAATGGAGTACATTTCCGATGACCGCATTGAAAAGATCGAGAGCGAGAAGGTCGTTCCGCACCCGGACGAGGTGCTGACGATGGCAGAATGCTACAAAAACAGCAGCCTGCCGAACTATTACTGCTCCAATGAATGCCCCATCGGCATGAAATATGTTCCGCAGCTGGAGCTGAAGGATCTGTCACAGATCACAATTGAAGTCGTCAATTCCATTAACGCTCTGAACAGGGAAAAGGATCGGCTGATTGAGATCGCGGTCGATGGAAAAATCACCGACGATGAAGCCAAGGATTTCGATGAGATCCGCCGCGAGCTGGACAACATTTCCACTTCTGTGCAGACTCTGCGCATGTGGATGGAGCATGTGGAGATGACTTCAGCAGAGGATTGAGACTGAAATCACTCACAAACAATACTGAAATCACTCATAAACAACACAAAACTTATAAATTGAGGCCTGACATGAACGAAAACATTTTCTCCGTCAGTTTTTATGACGCGATCGTCTGGCGCAGCATCATGCTCACCGGCATCCTGCTGATCAGCCTTTTAGTCGCCAACATTCTGAAGCGCAAAATTCCGTTCCTCCGGAAATCGCTGATCCCCAACTCCGTGCTGGGCGGCATCCTGCTTCTTCTGGCGTCCTGCATCGTCTACGCGTTCAAGAGCGATTACCTTTTCAACCTGGACCTGTTCTCCACGAACGGCACCGGCATCCAGACACTGGAAATTCTGACCTATCACTGCCTGGCCGTCGGCTTCATTGCGATGACGCTCCGCCCCTCTGACAAGAAAGGCGGCAAGGGACGCACCGGTGAGATCATCAATTCCGGCATCACCACCGTCTGCGGCTACCTGATCCAGGGCACGCTCGGCATTCTGATCACCGTGATCGCAGCGCTGCTTTTTGTGAAGGATCTTGCGCCGGGCTCCGGCATTCTGCTGGCATTCGGCTACGGCCAGGGTACCGGCCAGGCGCTGAACATCGGTAAAAACTTTGACACGGCGCTTGGAATCAGCGGGTATTCTTCATTCGGTCTGACCATTGCCGCGCTGGGCTTCCTGACAGCGAGCATCGTCGGTGTCATCTATGTCAACTACCTGCGCCGCAAAGGCCGTCTGGGCGCGGCTGTGGATCAGAAAAGAGAAGCACTCGACATGAACAGCATTCAGGGTGCCGATGAAATTCCGATCAACGAATCCGTCGATAAGCTTTCCCTGCAGCTGTCCTTCATCGCCATCGCGTACCTGATTGCGTACGGCATCATGTACCTGATCGGCAATGTGATCCTGGGTACCGGCAGCAATCTGATCGGTACGATCTACGGCTTCAACTTCCTGTTTGGTGTACTGGCAGCCGTCATCGTAAAAGCGGTCATGAGTTTCCTGAAGAAACACAAAGTCATTCACAGAGAGTATACCAATACGTTCCTGCTGAACCGTATTTCCGGCTTTGCGTTCGACCTGATGATCGTGGCCGGCATCTGCGCGATCCAGTTCCACCTGATCACAAAGTACCTCGGCGTCATTCTGATTCTGGGTGTGGTCGGCGCCATCGCCACCTTCCTGTATGTGCGCTTTGTGGCAAACAAGCTGTTCCCCGCCTATGAAAACGAGCAGTTCCTGGCCTTCTTTGGCATGCTGACCGGTACAGCTTCCACCGGCATGATCCTGCTTCGTGAAGCGGATCCGAACCTGGCTTCCCCGGCCTCTGAAAACCTGGTCTACCAGAATTTCCCGGCCATTATTCTGGGCTTCCCGATCCTGCTGATTGCCGGCAATATCACCGCCAATCCCACCAGTATCGCCAGCGCGATGATCATGCTTGCCATCATTCTTGCCTTCTTCGTAGTACTGAATGTGGTACTGTTCCGGAAGTTTATTTTTAAGAAAAAATAACAAAAAAAATGCCAGAACCGGCAGCTGCCGGATCCGGCATTTTTTAATTTAACACTTATCCCGATTACTTAACACCCTTCTTCAGGCAAACATCGGCCTTCTTCGCAGCTGCAACATCCTCAAAATTGTTCATCAGCTGATTGATATCCTTCTCATCATGGATCGATCAAAGTACCATTACCAGCGTTCCTGCCGTGATCAGGACGCAGCCAATCAGAGATTTTACGGAAAACTCTTCGTGCAGGAACACAAAAGCAAGCACTAAAGTAATGACTACGCTCAATTTATCGATGGGAACGACCTTCGATGCTTCACCCACCTGCAGCGCGCGGTAATAACACAGCCAGGATGCACCGGTTGCAAGACCGGAAAGGATCAGAAAGATCCAGCTCTTCCGGCTGATCTCGCCGATGCCGCTCTGCGCGTGCGTGATGAAGACCATCAGCCAGGACATGCCGACCACGATGACCGTACGGATGGCCGTTGCCAGGTTGGAATTAACGCCTTCGATGCCGATTTTGGCAAGGATGGAGGTGAGTGCCGCGAATACGGCAGAAAGGACTGCAAATAAAGCCCACATTAAAATCCTTCTTTCTGAAAATATACTTGCCTGATGTGCAGTTATTTTCGTATACTATAGTAGTTGTGTCTGCGCGAAATTTCAAGGGGGCGGGGAGGAATATTCCTTTTCCGTACAGATACCTGTACGGTCTTCCCTGAAAGCGTGCAAAGTTTGGCCGCAAAAGCATACACAACTTTCCACACAGAAACATTTACAAAAAAGCATACATACAGCATCAAATTTTGAGGTTTTTATGGCAATCAAGGTCAATTTTGAACAAGCACACATAGTCATGCTCGAACATCCGGAATATGTCCTTTTGGACGTCAGAGACGAGATCGAGTACATCACCGGCCACGCCGACAATTCCGAGCTTCTTCCGGTTGCTGATATTGACGATTATTCGGCAGCGCAGATCATTCCGGACTATGATACGCCGGTCCTCACTTACTGCCGCACCGGACAGCGCTCGGCGGTGGCTGCGGAAAAGCTGGAGGAACTGGGCTACACTCATGTGTACAACATCGGCAGCATGGTCGGATGGCCCTACGGCACGGATACGACCTGAAGCATTTTCAGCACAAAAAAGACACACGGAAATGATTCCATCGCCGCCGGTGTCACAAAGTTGACAAAAAGAAACGTCCCCGGTGTCACACCGGGGATGCTTCTTTTTGTCAACCTTTCGGGAATTTGTCGGATTTCATGGACAGGGAAATTCTCTTCTTCTTTTCATCCACGCCCAGGATGACGACCTTCACATCATCCCCCACGGACACAACTTCGCTGGGATGCTTCACGAAGCGATCGCTGATTTCGGAAATATGGACCAGACCGTCCTGATGGACGCCGATGTCCACGAACGCGCCGAAGTCGATGACATTTCGCACGGTTCCGGTCAGCACCATCCCCGGCTTTAAGTCGCTCAGTTCCAGAAGATCCTTGCGGAAGATCGGCGCCGGCAGTGCTTCACGCGGGTCACGGCCCGGCTTCACCAGTTCCTTCACAATGTCCTGCAGCGTCGGCACACCGATGCCGCACGCTTCCGCCGCCTTAGCCGTGCCGTATTTCTTTACGCGCTCCGGAAGGTCGGAAACCTTCTTGGCCTTCACATCAGCCAGGGTATAACCGGTGATCTCCAGCAGCTTTTCCGCTGCCTCGTAACTTTCCGGATGCACACCGGTGTTATCCAGGATATTGCGGCTTTCCGGCACACGCAGGAAGCCCGCGCACTGTTCAAAAGCCTTCGGTCCCAGCTTGGGAACCTTCAGGATCTGCTTACGGGTCGTAAACGCGCCGTTCTCCTCACGATATGCCACAATGTTCTTTGCCGTTGCGGACGTCAGACCGGACACGCGCTGCAGAAGTGACGGGGATGCTGTGTTCAGATCCACGCCGACCGCATTGACGCAGTCCTCAACAACTGCCGCCAGGGACTCGTCCAGACGCTTCTCCGGCATGTCATGCTGGTACTGTCCCACGCCGATGGCCTTCGGGTCGATCTTCACAAGCTCCGCCAGCGGATCCTGCAGTCTGCGGGCGATGGACACCGCGCTTCTCAGATTAACATCGTACTGAGGGAACTCCTCAGACGCCAGTTTGGACGCGGAGTACACAGAGGCGCCGGCCTCGGAAACTACCATGTAACTGACGCCCTCCATGCCGCGGATCATTTCCGCTGCCATGGTTTCCGTTTCACGGGAAGCCGTGCCGTTGCCGATGGCAATGTGTTCCACATGATGCTTTTTGATCATGCGGCTCAGCGACGCGATGGCCTCGTTTTTCTGACGCTCACCATGCGTTGGATACACAACAGTGGTATCCAGCACCTTGCCGGTGGGGTCCACGACGGCGACCTTGCAGCCCATGCGATAGCCCGGGTCCAGACCCATCGTGACCTTGCCCTTGACCGGCGGCTGCATGAGAAGCGGCTTCAGGTTCAGCGCGAAATTGTGGATCGCGCCTTCAGCGGCATCGTCCGTGAGCGCGCCGCGAACTTCATTGGAAACAGAGGGCTGTAAAAGACGCTCATAACCGTCGCGAATAGCAGCTTTCAGGAAGGCATCGGCCTTTGTGGAACGCTTGATGACCATCTTTTCCAGAAGGCGGAGAACATCAGCTTCATCCGTTTCCACGGTAACCTTCAGGAAACCGTCCTTTTCACCGCGGTTTACTGCCAACACCTGATGGCCGCGCAGCTTGGATACCGCGGAACTGAATTCATAGTAGCTGCTGTAAACCGAGTCCTCGTCCTTGGCTTTCCGTGTGACGATGGCACCGCCGCGCATATAATACGAACGCAGGACTTTACGGATGTCAGCAGAATCGGAAATGATCTCTGCGATGATATCGGACGCACCGGCGAGCGCTTCCTCTGTGGAATTCACGCCCTTCTCCGGATCCACGTACGCTTCCGCCGCTTTCTCAGGCTCTTCAATGCCCGGCATCTGGCTGTACAGATACAGTGCCAGCGGCTCCAGACCCTTCTCACGGGCCATGGTTGCGCGCGTGCGGCGCTTCTGCTTATACGGACGATACAGGTCTTCCACTTCCGTCATCGTCTTTGCGTTCCGGATCTCCGCAGTCAGTTCTTCCGTCAGTTTGCCCTGGCCGTCGATGGCTTTCAGCACTTCTTCCTTACGCGTCTCCAGATTACGGAGGGAACGAAGACGCTCGTCCAGCGTACGGAGCGTTTCATCGTCCATTGCACCGTGCGCTTCCTTGCGGTAACGCGCGATGAACGGAATGGTATTGCCTTCATCAATCAGATCAATAACATTCTGAACGAGATTCTCCGGCTTATTTAATTCAAGCGCTAATGTTTTTGTGATTTTATCCATAATTTCATTTAAACTCGTATCCGATCTGCCTGCGCACCTCGTCCACGATCTCCATCTCCCATACGGAATATTTGTTGTGTTCGGCGGCAGCTGCCATGGCCTCATCTTCAGTCATTTCTGCCAGCCGCATGATCTCCTGCACCTGGTAGATCATGTTGCCGTCCTCGCGTTCGATGGGAATTTCCCGCGTTTCCTTTGTGTGCCGGTCGCAGATCATCACCTTCCGGATATCGGAGATCTTATCGATCACCATGATGGCATCTTCGCCCTGGATCTCGCTCGGCATCCGGGTATCCGTGATCTTTGAGTAGATCAGTTCCGCTATCATGCCTTTTTCCTTATAATGCGCAAGGATCGTACCGCTTCCGTCGATGGAGCCCGGCAGGATCTCCGCCATGGCTTTCACCTCATCCGGCTTGCCAAAAAGCTTCACAAGGGCATGCACCGTATAGATGCCGATGTCCATGATGGCTCCGTTGGACAGCTCCGGCCGGAACGCGTTTTCAATGATGCCTTGCTTGAAATGATCGTAACGGCTGGAATACTGGCAGTACTCAAAGGTGGCGCGGCGGATCTTTCCAAGCTCCGGCAGATGCTCCTGCACCGCCCGGAACTCCGGTCCAAAGACCGAACGCATGGCTTCCAGCATGATGACATGATTTTCACGTGCTGCTGCGATCATGGCCGCAAGTTCCCCCGAGTCCGATGCCACCGGCTTCTCACACAGCACGTGTTTTCCGCCCTCCAGCATCTTAATGGTCTGCGCCGCATGACAGTATGTGGGACTTGCTACATACACAATGTCCACATTGTCCGCTGCCTGAAGCGCGTCCAGCGAATCATAGGTATCCGGAATGTCATACTTCGCGGCAAATTCCTTTGCGCGCTCCATCGTCCTGGAGTACACGGCCTGAACACGGAACCCCGGCACTTTACTGCCGGCAGCTATCAGACGGTCCGTTATGAAATTGGTTCCGATCACAGCAAAATTCATTATTTTCCCTTTTCTTCTCTCAGCTTCTTCACAAAGCGCGCCATACGATCCAGCGCCCGCTTCAGATCTTCCAGCGAGTACGCATAGGAGATACGGAGGAAGCCTTCACCGGAATCACCGAACGCAGTACCGGGAACAGCGGCGACCTTCTCCTCTTTCAGGAAACGCTCCGCGAATTCCTCCGATGTCATGCCGAATTCCTTGATGCACGGGAACACATAGAACGCGCCGTAGGGCTCAAAGCACGGTAATCCCATCTCCCGGAACGCGTTCAGCAGGAAACGGCGCCGGCCGTCATAAGCCTCGCGCATGCGGGCTACATCGGCATCACCGTTCTTCAACGCCTCAATGGCCGCGTACTGACTGGTGGTCGGCGCGCACATGATGGCAAACTGGTGGATCTTCAGCATCTGACGGATGATGACCTCCGGACCACAGGCGTAACCCAGACGCCAGCCGGTCATGGCATAGGACTTGGAGAAGCCGTTGATAAGGATCGTACGCTCCTGCATGCCGGGAATGGACGCGATGGACACATGATCTCCCTTGTAGCTGAGCTCGCAGTAGATCTCATCGGAGATCACAAAAAGATCCTTTTCCAGAATCACTTCGGCGATGGCTTCCAGATCCTTCTTTTCCATGATGGCGCCGGTCGGATTGTTCGGGAACGGCAACACCAGAACCTTGGTCTTCTCCGTGCAGGCTTCACGGATCTCCGAAGCCGTCAGGCGGAACTCATTTTCTGCCTTCAGTTCGATGATGACCGGCTTACCGCCTGCCAGAACAGTACAGGGCTCATAGGAAACATAGCTGGGCTGCGGAATGAGCACTTCATCGCCCGGGTCCAGCATGGCACGCAGCGCGATGTCGATGCCTTCGCTGCCGCCCACGGTAACCACGATTTCCTTTTTGTAATCATAGCGCACGCCGATGCGGCGGACCAGATAATTGGCGATCTCCTGACGAAGCTCAAGCAGGCCGGCGTTCGCGCTGTAAAAGGTTCGGCCGCGCTCCAGGGAATAAATGCCCTCTTCACGGATATGCCAGGGCGTATCAAAGTCCGGTTCGCCTACGCCAAGAGAAACGACCTCCGGATCATGCATTTCGCTGACCAGGTCAAAAAATCGGCGGATGCCGGACGGCTTGATGTTGACGATTGTTTCAGAAAGCGGGTTTCTCACGGTGTGACAAGCATCCTTTCTTCTTTAGACTGATGAACCATCATGGTGCCGTGGTCCTTGTATTTCTTTAAAATAAAATGCGTGGAGGTACTCAGGATCTGATCCTGAACGGACAGTTTTTCAGAGACGAATGTTGCGACATCACGCATGGTCTCACCTTCAATGATGACCATGAAGTCAAAACCGCCGGAGATCAGATACACACAGTCAACTTCCGGATAGTTGTAAATGCGCTCAGCGATCTTGTCAAATCCCAGGCCGCGCTGCGGTGTTACCTTGACTTCGATCAGCGCGGTTACTTTCTCCGCAGAGGTCTTGTCCCAGTCAATGAGCGTATGATAGCCGCAGATGATGCCTTCTTTTTCCATGTCGGCGATCTCGTTGGCCACTTCCGCTTCCTCCGTACCGAGAAGGACTGCAAGATCCTTCAGCTCGACGCGGCTGTTTTTCTCAATATATGCCAGAATTTTTTCTCTCATGATATCCTCTTTCTGCCCGGCTGCCGGCATCTTTTTACCGTACGCAGGGCACACCATTACAAATAGTATTCTACCAAATCTGTCGTTAATTTGCAATGGGGTGACACCACTATAAAAAAGCACGAGGCCCACGCCCCGTGTTTTTTTATGAATCGTGTGAAATTATTTCTCGTACTTGCCGGTGATCTGATTGAATTCAATCTGCTGACCGCCCGGAGTCATAATTTTGAAATAACGGCAGCCGCCAAAGAACGGAAGAGCTTCAATACCCTTCGTGGTGATGGTGTAGCCCTTTTCGATGCAGTAAGCGTAATCTTCATCGATATCGCAGGAAGTGTAGGAAACGTGATCAACCTTGCCGACTGCGCCTTCCGGTAACTCGCGTGCCGGATAGAATTCATACGTTACGCTGCCGTTGGTGATGAAATAGCACGGTCCAAAATGTCCGATGACACGGAACCCCATATCGTTGCAGTAGAACTGAACGTCTTCTTCACAGTGCAGGGATGCGATGCCGATGTGGTCAAGTGCTCTGCCTTTAATGCTCATGTAATTGCCTCCTTGAATTGCGGACCGTTTCGTACGCGGCACCGCCTGAAATTGACTTCATTATATGCCCATGACAGCAATTCGTAAAGTAAAAAAAGCCCCCTGAACAAAAAAATCAGCAGGAAAATTTCTTTTCCTGCTGACTGTCACTCACTCTTCTTCATTTTCCGATTCATTCTCATCTGAGGAAAGACGCTTCAGGAAGATCTTCTCCACGCGGCGGCCGTCCTCATCCATTTTGAGAACCGTCAGTGAGAAGCCGTGATACGTAAATCCGTAGCCTTCTTCCGGGAAGATGCCCTCATTCATTTCAATGATCCATCCGCCCACAGTGCCGCTTTCAAACTCGAATTCCTCTTCCGGAATTCCCGTAAGCTCCAGGAAATCGGCAATGATCATATCGCCGTCGATCTCTTTTTCATCTTCGGAGATCTCCACGACTTCCTCTTCCACCGTATCCGTCTCATCCCAGATCTCACCGACCAGCTGCTCCAGAACGTCCTCCATTGTGATAACGCCCAGCGTACCGCTGTATTCGTCCGTGACCACAGCCAGATGCTGGCGGGTCTTCTTCAACGTGTTCAGCACCTGCGGAAGCTTCATGGTGCGGTAAATGTAGCAGGGCTCCATCATGAGCGCGCGGATATCAGCGGTGTCACTTTCAGAAAGGGCCTTCAGAAGGTGATTCAGATGTACTACACCGATGATGTTGTCGATGCTGCCTTCATAGACCGGCAGACGGCTGTGAGGGCACTCAATGGCCATTGCCACGATATTATCAAAATCGTCCTCGATGTCGATGGCATGCATGTCCACGCGGGCCGTCATGACATCGGCGGCAGAAACATCCGGGAATTCAATGGCAGCGGAAACAAGCTCAGAACGCTCAGAATCCAGTACGCCCTCATCCTCTGCGGTGTCGATGATGGACTGAAGTTCTTCCAGTTCCTCTTCATCATTCTCCGCTTCCTGCTCGTGAATGCCCATGGTCAGCAGACCGACCAGTTTTACGACGATGAAATTCAGCGGCCAGAACAGCAGCCATACCAGGCGAACCGGGCCGGCCGCATTCGCCGCGGTGCGCGTCGCCAGACGTTTGCTGCGGATCTTGGGAATGGTCTCACCGAAGATGATGACCAGAATCGTTACTACGACTGTACCAAGCCAGTTCAGTTTGTCGGATCCGGAGACCAGGATGACAAAGATCGTGGTCAGTGAGGATGCCGCGGTATTGACCAGATTATTGCCCACCAGAATGGCACTCAGCGTGTCATCGTAGTTGCGGGCAAGTTTTAATGCCAGCGCGGATTTTTTGCTGCCGCCCTCCGCTTCTTTCTCCAGACGAACGGTATTGCAGGAGGAAAGGGCCATCTCCGAGCCTGAGAAAAAGGCGGATAACGCCACACAAAGAAGAATGCCGGCGCCTGCTAAAATGATCTCGATCATGCTTCTGCCTCCTTCTTCTCCGTTTCTTCCGTTTCCGTTACTACCATGGCAACTTTCAGAATGCGGTTATGCTCAATTTCTTCTACAGTGACCTTCAGTGTATAATACTCAAAGGAATCCCCCCGTTCCGGCATGGAAGCCGCGGACTGTTCAAATACCCAGTCCGCCACCAGAAGGTTGGTGAAACGGTCATCATTTTCTTCCTCTTCCGGATCTTCAAAGCCGATGAATTCAAAAGCATCGCTCACGGTCTCATCGCCGCTCACCAGGTAATGATCCCTGGTCAGTTCGACGATCGGCTCGGCGATCTCATCGTCCTCATCCCAGATCTCACCGACGATCTCTTCCAGAATATCTTCCACGGTTACAATACCAAGCGTTCCGCCGTAACTGTCCGTCACAACGGCCATGTTCAGTTTTTTAGTGGACATTTCCTGCAAAAGGTCGTGGATCTGTGTGCTCTGATGCGCAAAGTACACTTCATCCATCAGTTCGCGGACATCCGGGATCTCATGCGTGGCCACATAAGCCCGCAGGAACTTGCGGATCTGCAGCACACCGATGATGTTATCGATGGTCTTTTCATACACCAGGATACGGCTGTGATTCTGTTCCCGGATCACCTGAAGGATCTCCTCCGGGCTGTCATTCACGCTGACCGCCGTCACATCCACGCGCGGCGTCAGGATGCTGCTTACGGTGATGTCCTCAAACTGCAGCGCGGATGAGATCAGATCACTCTGTTCTTCATCAATGCTGCCTTCCTCTGCCATGTCTTCGATGATGTCATAAAGCTCATCCTCCGTGACGGAGTATTCTTCATCGGCCTTAATGGTCTTCATGGTCAGTTTACCGATTCCGGACAACACAAAAGAGACCGGCTTGCAGACCTTCATGAGAAACACAAGAAGTCCCGAGCATGCCAGACTGGTTTTTTCACTTGCTTTTTTTCCGATGCTTTTAGGAAGCATTTCACCCAGAAGAAACATTGCGATCGTCATGGCAAATGTAGATAACGTGACTTTGCTCATTCCCCATTCACGTGTAACAAGGACCGTGACGATGGAGGCCGCTGCAATGTGGGCGATATTGGTCAGGATAAGAAGTGTTGTAACTGCATCATCAAAATGATCCAGTACATACAAAGTCTTCTTTGCACGGCTGTCCCCCCTCTCGGCTTTGGAACGGATGCGTGTCCGTGATACCGAAGCGATGGCGGTTTCCGTCAGTGCAAAATAAGCAGAAGCGATAAAAAATAAAACTACGAGTAAGATCGACAATCGACTGTCAGGATCCATAAAGAAATAATTCTCCTTCTTTTGTTGATTTTGGGCTCTTGAGATACCAATACCCAATATGAACCGCATTATAACATAAAGAGCCCCTCTTGAAAAGAGTTTTTCGCAAAATCTTTTCAAGAGGGACATTTTGATTTTCTGTATAAGACGCGGCGGACCCTGCAGTCAAAGCGGATTGTTATTACGCGTCAAAATCCACATGATAGACTTTATCACCGTCATGGATATCGATGGTATGCAGATCAAACTGCTCTTCCAGCACTTCCATGTGTCCTTCGTAGTAAAGGTCCTCGTCCCATTTCACCATGAAAATGTACGCTCCCTCTTCCCTGCCATCGGCTTCCCGGCTGACTTCGTCATAAAACGCTCTGCCATCCACCGGACGCGGATATCCGGACGCCTTGATCTTTTCTTCAATCAGTTCATAAAGTTCTTCCATGAAGTTCTCCTTTGTCAGTCTGTAAATGCATATTCCTTCAAACGGTCAAATGCCTCCACCAGAAGGCTGTACGGCAGCGCCAGATTCATGCGGATGGTGTTGGGCCATTTGAAACTCTCACCGTCCTGCCAGATCACGCCCTTTCTCACACCGCGTCGCTGCAGTTCATGAATATCCACGCCATGTGCCTCGCACCATTCCGCGCAGTCCAGATACAGCATGTATGTACCCTGCGGTTTCATGACCTTTACACCCTTGAAATTGTCTGCGATGAAGCTGCATGCGTATGCCATGTTCTTTTCAATGGTCTCATTCAGTTCGTCGGTCCAGATGCGGCCTTCTTCGGAATAGGCTGCGATCAGCGCTTCCGCAGAAAGGACATTGGCACCGTTCAGATGCGTGATCTCACCCTCCCTCATGACACGGTCGCGCAGCAGGGAATTGTAAATAACGTGATAAGAGCCCACAAGACCTGCCAGGCTGAAGGTCTTGCTGGGTGCATAGAACGCGCATACACGGTTCTTTGCGTCTTCTGAAATGCACTGAGTCGGGATGTGCGTATGCCCCGGCAGGATGATATCGGACCAGATCTCATCGGAAATGACGATGCAGTCGTTATTCTTATACACTTCCAGCGCCTTTTCAATTTCCCAGCGCTCCCAGACACGGCCGGTGGGATTGTGCGGTGAGCAGAAAATGCACAGATGGATATGATTCTCCTTGATCTTCTTGTCCATGTCCTCATAGTCCATGCGCCAGATGCCCTCTTCGTCACGAACCAGATTGCTGAGGACGATCTTTCTGCCGAGATTCGTCAGCACACCGGTAAAACCCACATAGATGGGACCGTGTACCAGGATCGGGTCACCCTGCGTGGAAAACGCGCGTACCGCGGAGCTGACACCGCCCAGAACACCGTTCTGATAGCCGATGTATTCATCCTTCAGATCCTGCTGCTTGCCGGCATTCTTGTGCCATGCTTTAATGGCCTCCGTGTAGCGGCTGCCGGCAGAGAAATAACCGAGGTTCGGCATTTCCAGGCGTTTTTTCATGCCTTCAATAATGAACGGCGCCGTCGGAAAACTCATGTCCGCGATCCACATCGGGATCGGCTTAACGCCCTCTTCCACTTCAGCGCCTTCAATCGGCACCCTGTCCGTTGCAATGAAGCCGTAACCATTGCGGTCCAGGATCGTTTCAAAATCGTACTTCATAGTTCACCTTCCTAAAAAAATCTTACTATCATCGGACCGGAACTATGATCCCGGTCGATGCCGTCGGAGCCTCTTTTTTCTGCCCGAGAGCTCCGTTCAGTTCTTGTTCATGTTCCCGGTCAGAACGGCCACGCAGACAGGAAATACTGCGGCACCACGACGATCACAAAGAACGCCAGGCTGATCAGCGTGAAATACTTCAGGAACTTCAGGCCATTGCCCGGATATTCACGTACATAGATGCGATAATTGATGACGGATGCCAGTGAACCGATGATGGACACCAGTCCCGCGGAATCCAGACCATATAAAAGCGCGGTCAGATTTGTGGTGAACGGCCATAAAACGATGGACGCCGGCACATTGGAAATGACCTGACTCAGCAGAATGCTCCACCAGTACTCGTTGCCGGCCACGGACTTTTTCAGGAACGCGGAAATGCCCGGACTAGCGGCGATGGAGGAGGAAAATACAAAGAAACAGAAAAACGTCAGCAGAAGAACATAATCCACACGGCGGAACAGCTCACGGTCCAGAATGAGCATAGCCAGAGCAACGATGACAACTGCGGCATACCAGTAAGCTGTTCGGGTCACGATGACCGTGATGATCAGCGCAAACAGGATCAGATAAGCAATGCGCTGTTTCTTTCGATCTGCCTCCCAGGAGCCTTCCACTGCTTCCTTCGGAAAATCGATGCTCTCCTTCCGGTCTTTACGATACAGCACCAGAATGAACACGGAAAGAAGTCCTGCGGAAAAGATCCACAGCGGTGACATGTGCAGCATGAAATTCCATGCAGTGCTGCCGGAACGTCCGTATAAAAACAGGTTCTGCGGGCTGCCGAACGGTGTCAGAAGCGATCCTCGGACAGCGGCGATGTTTTCCATGGAGATCACCGGCAGGATGTACTTTTCCTTATTGCCCATGCGGAACAGGATGATGGTCAGCGGCACAAAGATGATCAGGGATACATCGTTTGTAACGAACATCGAGGAAAAGAACACGGAAAAGATCAGGAAAAAGGACAGCGCGCAAATGGTGCTCATCTTGCCGGCCAGTTTCAGAACCGGACGGAAAATGTTCTCTTTTTTAAATCCTTCCAGAACCAGAAGCATCATGAACAGCGTACCGAGCGTCCGCCAGTCGATGTCCGCAAGAAGTGCCTTGGAGGGCGGCGTAATAAACAGTGCCGCGACTGCCGCAATGACGGCCGCGGTCAGCATAATCTCTTTTTTCAATATATCTTTAATTTTCTGAAACATATACAAATCTCTTTTTCTCTTCATTCTCCGGACATATTTGCAATATCCACATTAGTTATATCACAGAAATAACCAAATGTCGGCATTATTTTTCCCCTTTTTATTTGTATAATGTACCCATAACAGTGGACACACGAATTAGTGTAGTACCCGTTTTACGGACATGCGCTCCTTTATTCATCAAACTCCCGTACACTCCCCCATGTTCATCCCCTTGCATTCTCCTTTCTCCATGTTATAATCACATTAACATGTCGGCATTTTCAGTCAATATCGCATGCCGGAAAAAGGAGGTCCCCAATGTCCGATCATACCGGTCGTTTTAACCCCTACCTTCCTCTGGATACCTGCATTCCGGACGGCGAACCCAAGCTTTTTGGCGATCGCGTCTATGTCTATGGTTCCAAGGATGAATTTGAAGACCGCTGGTGCAGCTACAATTACCATGTCTACTCCGCCCCCGTCGATGACCTCACGGATTGGACGGATCACGGCGTTTCCTTTGCTTCCCGCCGCGACGGTCTCACACCGGATGCCCCGGAAGAGCGTGCTGTTCCCTGGTGCGGCGGCCTGCTCTGGGCACCGGACATTGCGGAAAAGGACGGCAAATATTATCTGTATTTCTGTCAGGAGGATGATTCGGAAGGCGTTGCGGAAGCCGATACGCCCTACGGTCCCTTTGTGAATGCGCGCCGGATCACCATGAACGGTGAGCCCATTCACGGCATCGACCCGTCCGTCCTGAACGACAACGGCACCTACTGGTATACCTGGGGTCAGGGTCATTGCCACCTGGCACGTCTCATGGATGACATGTGCACGCTGGATCCTTCCACTTATGTGGAAAGCATCATCTCACACGATGACGGCTGCGAAGGCTTCCACGAAGGCTCCTCTCTCCGTAAGATCGGCGATACCTACTGCATGGTCTATGCCAGCGAATATACGGATGCCTATCCGAACCGCGGCGGCGCTCCCACGCATCTGGATTACGCAGTCAGCGAAAAAATCGAAGGTCCGTATGTACGAAAAGGCGTGATCGTCGACAATACCGGCATTGATCCGGCCAGCTGGAACGATCACGGTTCCATTCTGAAAGTAAAGGATCAGTGGTATGTGTTCTACCATGGTTCATCCGGCAACAAACAGTACGGCCGCCGCGCGCGTGCCGAACGCATCGAGGTCGATGAGGAAACCGTCACCATCAAGCAGACGGAAATGACCTCCAGCGGATTTGCTGAGGCACTGGATCCCACGGATACGATTCCCGCCGCTGTCTTCTATAAGGTAACAAGCGGCGCAAATCTGGTGAAAAAGAACGACGCTTATGTGATCACTGAAGTCACAGACGGCGTGGAGATTTCCTGGCGCTATTTTGACTTTTCAAAAATGCCCGCCTGCACGCTGACCGTGCATGGCAGCATTTACGCAGAAGGCAAGATCACCGCTTATGCAAACGGTACGGAAGTCGGTTCCGCCGATGTTCACACCGTCATGCCCTGCGGCGGTCTTTCAAGCGACATCGCCTGCAATCTGCGTCTGCCGATGACCGATGTAAAAATTCCGCTTGCGAATCTTCCAGCCCGTGCCGATCTCACATTGAAATTTGAAGCAGCAAACGGAACCGCTCCGGACAAGCTCATCATGGAGCCGGAAACGCTGCTCTTTTGCTGAAGCCGGGACGGCACAAAGCCGCTCTCTGATCTGTTGAAACAATAAACCCGCACACGGCGGCATTACGGGTAACAAAAAGACCACTGTCATGCACACGACAGTGGTCTTTTCAGTTGCGAAATAGCGGTATAACGGTGCGTAAATGGAGGTAAAAAAGCGATTAGGTGCGTAACCTGCCTCCCCCCTTTGGTCATGACGGACAACGGAAGTACAAAATTCAAAACGACAGCCGGCGCCGAAATGCACAGTGCCTGAGAGTGAAACTCTCAGGCACTGTGTATTCCGATAAACGCTAATTGCTTAAATCTTAGTCAAGAATTTTTTCTTGAGCAGGAAAAGCAGCAGCGCACCGCTTCCGAGCATGGAAACGCTTCCGATGCCCAGGCCGACGATTGCAATCGTCCTGTTGATATCCGCCGCTTCCTGCTGAGTGCTGTCAACATTATTCAGCGTCTGAATGGCGTTATTGTTGATCTCGTCCTGCTTCGCAATCTGCGCCTTCAAAGCATCCAGCTCGGCGCGCAGAGCGTCGATATCCTCCTGATGCTTGGCGTTCAGTTCGTCCAACCGCTGGGACAGGCCTTCAATGTCTCTCCTTATCATCTCATCTGACAGCATGTAGGCCGCTTCCAGAGCGGAGGTCAATGTTTCGATTTTGCTGTTGAGCTGAGCCGCGTCATCCGCCATGGCATTAAGCAGGTCTTTCTTGGCTGTCGCCAAATCAGACTCAACCTTTTTAATTGTGGTCTGCAGCGCTTCGTCTGCTTCAAGCACCGTTTTGCCCAAAGTAAGAAGGTCTTCCGTCAGCGCGGTAATGTCCGCATTCAAAAGATCGTCCGCGTTGGTATAGGCGTTCGTCAGGTCGGCAATTGCCTGCTCAAGGTTTTCGTCGGTAGCGTCGCGCAGGTTTTCAATAGCAGCGGACAAGTCCTCATTGACCTTGTCGATTGCTTCCTTCAGCGCTTTGTCCGCTTCTTCCATAGTGCCGCTCAAAGCTTCCTGTACCTCTTCCAAATTATCAAATTGAGATTTCAGTGCCGCGTCGGCCGCTTTATACGCTTCGATAAGCTCAGCAAGCTTAGCCTCATAATCGCTGCCCTGTTCCTCAAGTTCTGTGGTAAGAGCGTCAATCTTATCCTGCAGCTCCTGTACCAGAGCGTCGATCTCCTGATTGCTCATGACAAACATACAATATGCCTCGTTAGAGGGCATACCTCTCAAATTGCGATCCTCGTTAAATGGCACGATCGTAAATGTGGCGCCCTGGGCTGAATATCCGCTGACATCAATGGTCATCGAATATTCCTGCTGGGAAGCATAATATGGGCAAACCTTAATATAGCCATCCTCCAGGTCGTTATACGCATAGTAATACTTAGTCGACATACGTCCCGGATCCGCTGTGGGAGCAGTCCATGTCAGGGTGACCGTCTTGTTTTCGGCAGAGTACACGGCCTTCAGGTCATCAACCGCCTTGGGCAGGTCCTTCTGGTTCTTGACGGCATAACCCACAAAGGGAACCCCCGCAAACAGGTCACTGGTCTTCCAGCCGATCAGCTTCCAGTCAAAGCCAAAGTAGGTCAGATCGGAGGTGAGGTTTTGAACCGTACCGGATGTTTCGGTGCTGGTCATGGATGCCGTGGAGATAGAGGAACCATCCAGGCGTTCAAAGCCCGCGGTAACGCCTACATATGCGCTGAAGCCGAAAGCACCTCCGCCTGCCATAAGCGTCGTATTGACAAAGCAACCCTCGGCAACAGATTGGGTCTTTTCCTCTTCCAGCGTAACGGAATAGGCCTGTGTCTGTGTACCGCCCGCGTAAGAGAGCTTCATCCAGGTATCGGTGCCGCTAACACTTGCCTCGCTCAGATCCCAACCGGGGATCCCGTTGTATGTATAGTCGGAGGAGTCACTCGCGTAAGCGAAGGGGTTGCCCTCGTTATTCAGGAAGTACTTTTCCTTCAGCTCGTCGGTGATCAAATCCATTTTGTGCGTTTTATCAACGTTGCGGTCTGTGCTTTCGTCAACCTTTTTGTTGTACACAGCGGCAAGTTCGTTGTACTGATCCATGGAAAGCGACGTGAGCACGGGGTACTGGGGTGCGGAGACGACCATTGCGTTCTCGACGAACTCGTACTTTCCGGTCTCCGCGTTATGATCCAGTATGTCGTAGGCGTAGTAATACATCAAGGTCTGACGCAGGATCACCTGGTTCTGGTCGCTGGCTTCAAAGGTCGTTGTATAGGTCTTATCTATACTGTTTACAAACTCCTGGTTCAGCTCGTAAGCAAAACCGGTATCCATGCTCGCCGATATGGGTCCGAGTTCGACTTCCTCGGCAAAGCCCACGTCGTAGGACACCTCGCTGGATGTACCGCTCGCGACGCGGTAACCCTCAGAATAGCTGTACTGAGTGGAGTTATTGCCGGATTCCAGCTCGGAATAATAGGGAGCGGCCTGTAAAAACGCCACCACGGTGGGGTCCGTGTAGGTGTATGCCTTGCCGGAGTACTTGGCTATCACGCTGTCGTTGCCGTAATCCACCGTAAGCAGCAGCATACTCAGGCTGTTATTCTTCCCGATCAAAAAATCAGTCTTGTTGGAATTGTTCAGCTTCTGCATGGGACGGGCTTCCGCGCCGAGGGTAGCGAAATTCACCGTTTTTCCTGTCCCGGAAGAAGAGCCGTTCCAAAATACGTATTGTCTGAAATAGTAAGAGCCTTCCACATTCGGATCGGTATGGCTCTTATAGCCGACTACAAGGGTAATGGCTTCGTTGCCTTTATCGCTGCCAAACACATTCCCTACCGATGCGCTGTGAATATATACTTCATCCACATTGGTACCGTTAATGTTCGTTGTAAGAGTGGCGAAAGGATTGCCGGTGCTCGTATTTCCGCTGATTTTCTGAAGATTTCCGTTGCTGTCCATATAATAGAACCAGCCGCTTAAGAATACGTATTCCTGGCTGTGCAGGCCGTCCAGCGCCACGCATTCCACAGAAAACTGCTGGCAAAGATCCTCTGTCTCACGCAGGCTGTCGCCCATGGTAATGGGGCTGGCAGCACCATCCTTCGCCAGCGTCCGGATTTTACCGGAACGATGCAGCTTGCCCGCTCCGCTGGTTTCATAGTACGCATAGGCAACGGCATGCTTTCCAAAGGCCAGGTGCCCATATTCGTCATCATTGTCTGCGAGCTGCATGCCGTCGTAGGAGGCCTTTAAAGGCGCGTTGTTGTATCCGGCAGCGATGATCTCATTTTTGCCGTCGCCGTCGATATCACCGATGGCAATGTCGGGATAGGCCATGGTATCGACTCTGGCGCCTTCAGTTTGAACGTTATCCTGGCTGACAATTTCCGTGTCGATGGAAAGACCGGCTACCGTTTTTCCGGCGTCCCGCTCGCCATAACCGACGGCAAGCTGGGGCAGGCAGGTGCCGGGGAAATTATAGTCGGGAGAAGTAGATTTAACATATTTGCCGTCAGCCGATGCCGTATACGAGATCACGACCAGGTCGTCGATGCCGTCGCCGTTCACGTCGCCGCTGGTAAGAGACGTGCAGAGCCGGTTTCTTACCTCGCTGTCTATATTGTCAATGGATGTGTAATTATACTCCGGATGCAGGTATTTCGAAAGTTTGTCATAACCATCATCATACCGGCTCGCCACATGGCCGTGAATAAGCTCATAATTGCTTTTTCCGTAAGTGTATTCGAACATATCGGTGACGGAGTAGATGACAAGGCTGTCTTTGCCGTCGCCGTTATAGTCACCGGCGGTGATCTGAAGAAGGTTGTTGGAGTCTACAATGGTAAGGTTCGCTAAAAGAGCAGACAGATTATAACTACCGCCCTGGAGCATCCTATAATCGACCACTTCTTTTGTTTCGGCATTGATGACATACAGCCATGTGGAGGCGCCGGAGACGTAGGTGGCCTCTGTTCGGTATCCCACGATGGCCACGTGATCCCTGCGGCCGGAGCCGGTGGCGTCAAAGGCCACGCCCTTGGCAAAGTACAATGCGGGAATCGTATCATCCGCCATGGAAGCCGTGCTGTATCCCACCTGAGAACCTGTTGTCAGATTATCGTAAAAAGTCGGAGCATACGTTGTGCCGCCATCGGCTGCATATTCAAAAATTTCCGCTTTCTCAAGCAGGGTGAACATTTCTCCCTTCTGAGTGCCGTAAGGCGTCAGGGTGTCGTCGGAGAAGGAACCCGGCGCCGCCTGATTCAGCATATTATCGAAAATTGTTTCACCGCTGACATCGGAATTATAGCCATTGCCTGCATCGGCATTGGGATACCAGGGCAGAATCGGAAAATCCTCCGCCGATGCGTGCAGCGGAATCATGCCGGTCAGCAACAGCGCGCTGAGTATAATTGCTGCGATTCTTTTTTTCATAATGGTTTTTCCTCCTTTAATAAATGGTCCTGTTGGGACAAATACATCGCGATACCTTTCTTTAGAACACTTAGCTGCGCCTGCAGATAAAAATCATCCTCAAACAGAGCATAGTGGACGCTGGCGCGAATCAATATAAAAATCAAAGGTGTGATGATGTCTTTCGGAATTCCGATTTTGCTTTCCAATTCCGCGGCGTATTCGGAATATCTCCGGTTGACGCCCTCGAAGAAATCCTTGCCATGGGAAAAATACTTAGGATGGGTATATACCTGATACATCAGCCGGTATTTCTTTCCGTGCTTTTTTGCAGTCCAGTAGGGTATCTCGTCAATGAACCGCCATATGTCCTCAGTATTCGTGGGCGCCTTTGCCATGAAGTCATCTTCTACCTTGCTCATGCAGTAGGCCGTGGATTGGACGACCAGATCATCCAGATCGGAAAAATAGGTATACAGGCTCGCGGAGGTGCAGCCGCACGCCTCGGCAAGTCCCTTAATGCCGACGGTGCCCAGCCCATGCTCCGCATAGCATTCGAAGCATTTTTCCATAAGCTCGTTTTTCTTGCGCATGAATTCCTTTTCGTTTCGTACACGCATATCATCACTCCCGTCAATTAACTAATCGGTTAATTAATTATAACACAAGCATAAGAAAAAGCAAGAGGCATTTCTTTCCGGAATGTATTTTATTTCATGCAGAAGCCATAGCCATATTCGAATCCCGTCGAGTGCTGTTTTGCCCGTGAAAGCATGAAAAAACCTCTCTTGTCTTGATAGACAAAAGAGGTTTCTTTTGTGCAGCAAGATACGGGAGTCGAACCCGCCTCCTCAGCTTGGGAAGCTGATGTACTACCGATGTACGAATCCTGCATAAGGCGATTATAACACCGCCTTTTTAAGTTGTAAAGAAGCTTCCGGAGCTTCTCTTCATATTTTCTTACTCTTCCACGCACTTTCCCCGAACGATTTCTTCATCGCCCTGTTTGCTTCCGGTGGGATTCTTCTGGCCAGTCACCGTATTTTCTTCATAGACCAGCCCCTTCACGCCGGTCGCGAAAACGGCCGGTGCGCTGCAGTTCGTAAAGGAATTGTTCCGGATGATGATGTTTTTATGAACCGGATAGCCAATGGCCGCCCCGCTGGTATCATCACTCCCCTTGACTGCGATCACACCGAAGTTCGATGAGGAATTTTCCGTACAGCAATCCAGAAACTCATTGTCTTCAATCATCACGTTTTCAGACGGTCCCATTTCATGCCAGTAATTCAGGTCATAAGTTACCAGAATACCCGCCAGTGCCAGATCGGAAAGATGATTTTCCCGCACTGAAACGTCTCCGGAGCGGATCAGAAATGCCCGTGCCCGGCCATCCCGGACCGTGTTGTTCCGAATCCCGATCTCAGGCCGGAAGCGGATATTTTCCACATAAACACCCCTATCAGGCAATTTTTCCATAAACGCAAGAATATCCGCCTTGTCCTTCGATGCTCCCTCTTCCTCCTGCGGTTTTACGGCTTTCACCCGAACCACGCCCTTTTTCACCGATGCCACAGTCACCTCGCCAAGCGGTTCCGATGCCGTGCTGTACAGTCTGAGAACATCGCCCCTTTTTACATACATCCGTGAAATCGGCTTTTTAGACGACGGATCCGTGAGCAGGAGCTTTCCGTCTTCCCGTGCCTTCCCTTCCATTGCCAGGCTGTTGCAGTTGAAAGCATCATCGCCCATGCCGATGAACGTGCTGTCTTCCAGCGTAATGAGTCCCTTCATGTTGGCCAGATGCACACCATCGGACACCGAGCCCCAGCGAGACTCCTCTTTACAGTCCGATTCCACATGAAGGCCGCGCATGGTCAGCGTGTCACAGAAGGAGCCGACGATCAGCATGTTCGGCGTAGACAGAACACGGATGTTTTCAAGCACCGTCCCGTTTGCAAAAGCCAGCATGAAGGGGGACATGCTGCGATCCATGGAAAAGCGCACCACCATTTTGTCCCCGATCTCACTGTGTTCTACATCCACACCGTCGATCGTGTACCGTGCGTTTTCCGGATCCACTTCTGTTCCGGCGTTCTTGACATACACATCGGTAAAGATCCTGCCCGTGTCATCATATTCATTGACTGCCATGACCGTTTCATTGCCTGTGAGTGCCCGATGCCGTCCGCCGGCAAACACCGCCTCGTCCATCTGCAGCGTCACGCGGCCATTGCCTTTTTCAACGATCGTGCCGACCACATTGGAATAGCTCATGTAGTCCAGGGTGAGATCTTTGATTCTCACATTCCGGCTTGCGAGGATCAGAAAACATCCGGACCTCAGCCGTTCCGGAATACCGGCTTCTTCCTTCTCATCATCATGCTCATGTGTATAGCCGGTATTGATGATCGCAGCATTGTTTCCGTCGATCGTCAGCCAGTTGGCCAGAATGACAGGAACCGCCCCGTCGATGTAGATCGCTCCCTCCGGCAGCTTCACTGTGCCAAACAGGCTGTGATACTGCACTTTTGCAGACAGCAGCATGCGGTTATATCCGGCTCCGGAAGGATCATTCATACGGAACGGCAACAGCGAAAACAATGCTCCGGAAAGGATCAGCGCAGCGATAACCCCAAGAACCACGCGGCCTGCTTTACGGCCGCCCTTCTTTTTTTCAGGATACATATGCACCCTTATCCAGCTTGCGGCCACCCAGATACAGATCGTAGCAATCTTCAAAGCCCACCATCAAATAAGTCTCTGTCTTGTCAAGAACAGCAACAGCCTGGCCAAGCTTTGCTTTGATGCTCTCCTTCTTTTCTGCAGTTACCGGTACGGTGATCTTAGAATCAATAAACGGCATAGTGCGCCTCCTTTTAACATTTTTTCCGACATTCCCGTTCCTTCGGAAGAATCGTTTTAAATTATGAACATCATAGCACTTTCAGTGGAAAAACACCACAGATTATTGACAGTTTTTAATCGCCGCTATACCATAAAAGCAGCGGTTTCAAAACACTTCCGTTATAAAACCGCTGACAATAATTCAGAACAAGGACAATACCATTATGATGAACATCGACGCTTACCTTGGTCCCGCTGATGAACAGCCGCTTGACCGGATCCTCACTTCCGGCGGACTCACTATGATCTTCCGCAACATTGCCTGCATCGGAGACAGCCTGTCTTCCGGCGAATTTGAGGCGTTCTCCGACGATGGCGAACACTCCTGGCATGACCGTTACGAGTATTCGTGGGGCCAGCACATCGGCCGTATGTGCGGCAGCACCGTCTATAATTTTTCCGCAGGCGGCATGAGCGCCAAGTGGTACATGGAGACCTTTGCCGATGAGCGTGATCTCTGGAACCCCGACAAGAAGGCTGAAGCCTATATCATCGCGCTGGGCTGCAACGATATTAAACAGCCCGGTTTCCCGGGCTGCATCGACGATGTGGATCCCACGGACTGGCACAATAATAAGGAAACCTTTGCCGGCTACTATGCACAGATCATTGCCCGCTACAAGGAGATTGCCCCCAAGGCCAAATTCTTCCTGATGACCATGCCGCAGGAGCCCCGCTGGGACGATGCGCGCCAGAAGCTGACGGATGAACATGCCGCGCTGATGTATCAGCTGGCTGAGCTGTTCGACTACACCTATGTCATCGACCTCCGCAAGTACGGTCCCATATACGACCGGAACTTCATGGACAAGTTTTTCCTGTACGGTCACCTGAATCCGGCAGGCTATGTTCTCACGGCACAGATGGTATCCTCTTACATCGACTATATCATCCGAAAAAATCCCACGGATTTCACACAGGCCGGCTACATCAGCATGCAGGAGTATTATTCCGAAAGTCTTGAGAAAAAGCTGAAGGAAGAGGGAAAGCAGAAAAAATAAGTACCGCTTTCAGAAAAGCAGCAAGTGCTGAAAAACAGAGAAATCCCGAAAAACGGCGGTTTTGTACGAAAAAGAGAGGCGTTCACTCACGCCTCTCTTTTTCGTTATCCAAACAGTGTGAACTGCTCGTACTTTTTATGCGCCGTAAGTTCCGGCCCGTTCCTCTCTATCATGTACCGGATCTTCCCGATCCTTTCCTCCGTCTTCTCTTCGCTTCTTACCCAGACTCTTGCCTCATCCTCCGTGAAGATCACCGGCATGCGGTCATGGACTTTCCTCATGGATGCATTGGCCTCCGTCGTCAGAATAATGAAACGGTTCTGTACTTCAAACTTCCTGTAAAAACCGGCAAGATAAAAGACCGGCCGATCTTCCACCGTAAACGTTACCTTTTCTTTTTCCCTGTCCCACTCATAAAAGCCGGCTGCCGGCATCACCGCACGCCGTTCCAATATGCTTTCCGTAAAAGAAGGCTTGTTCAGCGCGGTTTCCGCGCGGGCATTGATAAGCAAGCCGCCGGATCTTCTGTCGTCCGTATCTCCCCGCAGTTCTGCTCCCGGAAATCCCCATGTCATGGTTTCCAGCCGCAGCGCATCCGGATCTCTTTTGCCGTTTACAATAACGGCTGCCCGGTCCATGGGGTGCACATCGCCCGCAGCCTGCCTGGCATAATTTTCACTGATTTCCGTCACCAGTCGTTCAATAGCCTCGTCCGTGCCATCGTCCGTGTAATACCTTCCGCACATTTTATCGCTCCGTTGTTATGTAAGACCCGCCGTTCATTTATTCCTCCTTCAGGAACGCGTAGAACGCCTGCTCGCCTTCCTCGTCAGGTGATAATACACTTCCTTAAGTCTTGGATACGCATACCTGAAGAATTCCTTATACGCACTGCAGAAATAATTTTTGCCGATACCCGCTTCAAAATAGTCACGGTCTCTTCTGCAGCCGCCGCGGCAAAGGCCCTTCCATTCACAGGTCATGCAGCCCGGATCCGGGGCGATGCTCTTCTCCACAAATCCGATCTCGCTTCTCTTTTTATCCAGCTCTTCAAAGCTCTGCTCATTCAGGTTTCCCAGACGGTACGGATCCAGCATGTAAAAATCACAGGGATACACACTGCCATCGGCCTCAACGACATACTGCATGCCGCATCTTCCGCCCATGCCGCAGGCTTCCGGCGGCTGTCCGTTCAGCATGAGGAGCAGGTTGTCAAAGTATCTGTGATACTTTTTGTGTCCCTCCATGGCATCCCGATACCAGCAGTCAAAGGCTGTCTTCAGATAATCCGCAAAACGGTCCGGACTCAGTGACCAGGGATATCCGCCGCGCTTTTCCTCCAGCGGATCCAGACACGGAATATATTGCTGATAATCCCAGCCGTTCTTATCGTAATCCTTATAAACTTTGAAGAAACGGCGGCACACTTCCGATGTCAGTACCGTCAGGATATTGAAATCCACACCGTGCTTTTCCAGAAAACGGATGCCGTTTACCACCCGGTCATACGTTCCGTTTCCGGCTGCGTCCACACGGTTCCTGTCATGAAGTTCCTTGTTACCATCCAGTGAAACGCCGATCAGAAAGTGATTTTCCTTGAAGAACGCGCACCAGGCATCGTCCAGCAAAAGGCCGTTTGTCTGCAGCGCGTAATTCACCATCAGTTTCTTTGTGTTTTTCTCTTTAACATAAGCCGTCACCATACGGAAAAAATCCAGTCCCGCAAGCGTGGGTTCACCGCCCTGGAATGCAAAAGTCACTTCCCGGGATGCGTAATTCAGCGCTTTGTCGATGACATTTTTCACCGTTTCTTCCGTCATCATGCCGTAGTTCGCAACCTCACGCTTTTCCGTTTCATCGGCATAAAAGCAGTATTTGCAGCGCATGTTGCAAAGGCCGCTGGCGGGTTTCATCATTACATGGATCATCGGTGGCATAACAAATTCCTCTTTCTTTATCGCCCCGGAGACGCAGTCAGAGGCTTCTGTGCGCGCTCCTTCGGCTTTTACGCCGCTAATCGAGTAGGAGGGGATTTTGATAAATCCCCGACCTCTCACACCACCGTGCGTA